>JAMXCW010000011.1:0-50107 GCA_024451685.1 Candidatus Bathyanammoxibius amoris
GGCGTCTCTTTCGAAACTGCTCTTTGAAAAAAAGATTGACAGCATAATGTCCGCAGCGAAGAGCCCCATAAGTTAAGTTGATTGAACCTTTTCTGCCTTTTGGCAGATAGAAGTATTTTTTTCTATGGAGGGTTTGATCTTGGCTCAGAACGAACGCTGGCGGCGTGGATTAGGCATGCAAGTCGAGCGAGGACTTCCCCTTCGGGGGAAAGAGCCGAGCGGCAAAAGGGTGAGTAATACACAGATAACCTGCCTCTGGAAGGGGGATAGCGGAGCCCGCAAGGGACTTGCCGAAAGGTCCGATAATACCCCATAATGTCACTGGCCGCATGACCGGTGACTAAACGTGTCCACTTCGGTGGGTTGCGTCCGGAGAGGGGTCTGTGTCCCATCAGCTAGTTGGTAAGGTAACGGCTTACCAAGGCTTTGACGGGTAGCCGGCCTGAGAGGGTGGTCGGCCACATTGGGACTGAGACACTGCCCAAACTCCTACGGGAGGCTGCAGTCGAGGATATTTCGCAATGCCCGCAAGGGTGACGAAGCGACGCCGCGTGGGGGAAGAAGGCCTTCGGGTTGTAAACCTCTGTCAGGAGCCAGGAAATGCAGGGTGTCAATAGCATCCTGTTTGACTACAGCTCCAGAGGAAGCCATGGCTAACTCTGTGCCAGCAGCCGCGGTAATACAGAGATGGCAAGCGTTGTTCGGAATCATTGGGCGTAAAGCGCACGTAGGCGGCCTTGTAAGTCGGTTGTGAAATCCCCTGGCTCACCCAGGGAACTGCATTCGAAACTGCGAGGCTTGAGGACAGGAGGGGAGAGTGGAACTTCTGGTGGAGCGGTGAAATGCGTAGATATCAGAAGGAACACCGGTGGCGAAAGCGACTCTCTGGCCTGTATCTGACGCTGAGGTGCGAAAGCTAGGGGAGCAAACGGGATTAGATACCCCGGTAGTCCTAGCCGTAAACGATGGGCACTAAGTAGGGGGGGGGCGACCCTTCCCTGCCGTAGCTAACGCATTAAGTGCCCCGCCTGGGGAGTACGGCCGCAAGGCTAAAACTCAAAAGAATTGACGGGGGCTCGCACAAGCGGTGGAGCATGTGGCTTAATTCGATGCAACGCGAAGAACCTTACCGGGGCTTGACATGGTAGAAGTAGGAGCCTGAAAGGGTAACCAACGGTATCCAGTCCGTAACTATCACAGGTGCTGCATGGCTGTCGTCAGCTCGTGCCGTGAGGTGTCGGGTTAAGTCCTCTAACGAGCGAAACCCTTGTCTCTAGTTGCCATCGGGTCATGCCGGGAACTCTAGAGAGACTGCCGTCGTAAAGACGGAGGAAGGTGGGGACGACGTCAAGTCATCATGGCCCTTATGCCCCGGGCTGCACACGTGCTACAATGGCCGGTACAAAGGGATGCGAAGCCGCGAGGTGTAGCGAAACCCAAAAAACCGGCCTCAGTTCGGATCGGAGGCTGAAACTCGCCTCCGTGAAGTTGGAATCGCTAGTAATCGCGGATCAGCTACGCCGCGGTGAATATGTTCCCGAGCCTTGTACACACCGCCCGTCAAGCCACCCAAGCAGGGTGTACCAGAAATCGCTGACCCAACCCGCAAGGGAGGGAGGCGCTGAAGGTACGTCCCGTGAGGAGGACTAAGTCGTAACAAGGTAGCCGTAGGAGAACCTGCGGCTGGATCACCTCCTTTCTAAGGACGACGTAAAAGGGGCTCTTCCTCGGCATTATGCTGTTTAATCTTTGCAGGTGGCTATCGACCCAATTATGAGCCACGGCGCGCACATAATTGGGCCTATAGCTCAGCTGGTTAGAGCGTTCCCCTGATAAGGGAAAGGTCAGTGGTTCGACTCCACTTAGGCCCACCAGAGCTCCCTTAAAGGGGATGTAGCTCAACTGGGAGAGCGCGGCCCTTGCACGGCCGAGGTTAGCGGTTCGATCCCGCTCATCTCCACCAAGAATTTAGATTATAATTGCTCTTTGACAACTTAGAATAGCGGAAAAGGTGGCAAGTACACCATATAGCTTTTGGGTAGCTAAGCTACTAAGGGTTCATGGTGGATGTCTTGGTGCCAAGAGCCGATGAAGGACGCAGCAGGTTGCGATAAGCTTCGGGTAGCTGCCAAGCAAGCTTTGACCCGGAGATCTCCGAATGGGGCAACCCATCTGGGGTAATACCCAGGTATTGGTACCTGAATACATAGGGTATCAAGGGCAACGGAGGGAAGTGAAACATCTCAGTACCTCCAGGAAAGGAAAGAAAAATCTACTCCCTCAGTAGCGGCGAGCGAACGGGGACAAGCCTAAACCCGGCATGTGTAAAAGCCCTTGTGCGTTGCATGTCGGGGGTCGTGGGAATCGATTGGGTGGCGACAGGGAGCCGCCCGGGGAGTTACAAAGGTCAGCGTTAGCCAAACAGGCAGGAAAGCCTGGCCACAGCGGGTGATAGCCCCGTAGGCGAAAATTCTGACTCTCCCTCGTCGGTATCCCAAGTAACGCGGGCCACGAGAAAGCCTGTGTGAATTCGGGAGGACCACCTCCTAAGGCTAAGTACTCCTTGGCAACCGATAGCGAACAAGTAGCGTGAGCGAAAGATGAAAAGAACCCCTGTTAGGGGAGTGAAATAGAACCTGAAACCATGTACCTACAAGCGGTGGGAGCACTATGGTGCGCCTTCGGGTGCACAACGTGTGACCGCGTACCTTTTGTATAATGGACCGGCGAGTTGCTGTGTACTGCTTGGTTAAGTGTTATCAGACACGAAGCCGTAGCGAAAGCGAGTGTTAATAGCGCGTCTTGGTAGTGCGCAGCAGACACGAAACCGGGTGATCTACCCTTGGCCAGAATGAAGCGGATGTAAAAGTCCGTGGAGGTTCGAACCCGTCTACGTTGAAAAGTGGTGGGATGAGCTGAGGGTAGGGGCAAAAGACTAATCAAACCCGGTGATAGCTTGTTCTCCTCGAAATAGCTTTAGGGCTAGCCTCACGTGTTTCCGGATAGGGGTAGAGCACTGAATGGACTCTGGGGCCCACCAGGCTACCAGGTCCAATCAAACTCCGAATACTATCCGTCCAAGCGTGGGAGTCAGACCCTGGGGATAAACTCCTAGGTCAAGAGGGAAACAGCCCAGACCGTCGGCTAAGGCCCCCAAAACAGTCTAAGTGAAAAAGGAAGTGAGAGTGCTAAGACAGCTAGGATGTTGGCTTAGAAGCAGCCATCATTTAAAAAGTGCGTAATAGCTTACTAGCCGAGTGCTTTCGCGCCAAAAATGAACGGGACTTAAGTCTGTTGCCGAAGCTGCGGATCCGCCTCTGGCGGATGGTAGAGGAGCGTTCTACGATAGGCTGAAGGGAGACCGTGAGGACTCCTGGACGATGTAGAAGTGAGAATGTCGGTACGAGTAGCGATAATATGAGTGAGAATCTCATTCGCCGAAAGCCTAAGGTTTCCTGGGGAAGGTAAATCCGCCCAGGGTTAGTCGGGACCTAAGTCGAGGCCGAAAGGCGTAGACGATGGACAACGGGTCAACATTCCCGTACCACCACTAGGACGCTTGAGCATGGGGGGACGGAGACAGGAAGGTTAGCAGGCCTAATAGACATGGTCTGTCTAAGCCCGAGATGCCGTTCCAGGAAAATCCGGAACGCCAAGGCATCAAAGGCGAATGCGTGGGCCTTGAGCCCGTAAGTAACCGGTACTGTCTTCCAAGAAAAGCCTCGTTTGCGAGTCCTGGCGGTGTCCGTACTAAAACTGACACAGGTAGGCGAGGTGAATATCCAAAGGCGCTCGAGAGAACCCTTGTTAAGGAATTCGGCAAAATTGCCCCGTAACTTCGGGAAAAGGGGCACCCGCTTTCGAGCGGGTCACAGCAAAGAGGCCCGGGCGACTGTTTACTAAAAACACAAGTCTGTGCAAAGACCAAAAGTCGAAGTATACAGACTGACGCGTGCTCGATGCCAGAAAGTTAAGGGAATGGGTTAGTCCGCTTCGGTGGACGAAGCTCTGAACTGAAGCTCTGGTGAATGGCGGCTCTAACTATGAGAGTCCTAAGGTAGCGAAGTTCCTTGTCGGGTAAATTCCGACGTGCATGAAACGCGTAACGACTTGGGCGCTGTCTCAACAAGGGACTCGGCGAAACTGTAGTCGTGGTGAAGATGCCACGTACCCGCGGCAAGACGGAAAGACCCCGTGAACCTTTACTGTAACCTACTATTGAGTTTTGGCATGATATGTGTAGGATAGGTGGGAGACTTTGAAGTCCGCTCGCTAGGGCGGATGGAGTCATCCTTGAAATACCACTCTTATTATGTTAGGACCCTAACCTGGTGCCGTGAATCCGGGCCGGGAACAGTGGTAGGCGGGCAGTTTGACTGGGGCGGTCTCCTCCTAAAAGGTAACGGAGGAGCCCAAAGGCCTCCTCAGTGCGGTTGGTAACCGCATGTAGAGTGTAAGGGCATAAGGAGGCTTAACTGCGAGACATATATGTCGAGCAGGTGTGAAAGCAGGGCCTAGTGATCCGGTGGTTGCGTGTGGAAGCGCCATCGCTCAACAGATAAAAGGTACTCCGGGGATAACAGGCTGATCTTCCCCGAGCGTTCATAGCGGCGGGAAGGTTTGGCACCTCGATGTCGGCTCATCGCATCCTGGGGCTGAAGAAGGTCCCAAGGGTTCTGGAGTTCACAGATTAAAGCGGTACGTGAGCTGGGTTTAGACCGTCGTGAGACAGGTCGGTCCCTATCTGCCGTGGGCGTTCGATACTTGAGGAGAGCTGTCCCTAGTACGAGAGGACCGGGATGGACGAACCGCTGGTGTACCAGTTGTCGCGCTAGCGGCACAGCTGGGTAGCTAAGTTCGGAAGGGATAAACGCTGAAAGCATCTAAGCGTGAAGCCCCCTCCAAGATTAGGTATCGCATCCCCTTGAGGGAGAAAGACACCTTGTAGACTACGAGGTTGATAGGCCAGGTGTGTAAGTGCAGTAATGTACTTAGCTAACTGGTACTAATTTGTCGAGGAGCTTGGTTGCCCGTTTTTTTGCTTGTGGTGTGCCCAGAAACCTTTTCCACTATTCTGTTGTCTTCAAGCTCTTTTTCGGTAGCTATAGCAAGAGTGAAACACCCGTTCCCATTCCGCACACGGCAGTTAAGCCTCTTGCGCCGATGGTACTGGCAGACAAGCCGGGAGAGTAGGTCACTGCCGAAATTATCTATATAAGTAACCCGTCCGGCAAACGGACGGGTTTTTTATTACCGAATTCTCATTACCAGAAAACGACCGTGACAGACAAGGACACGCAGGCAGAAGAACAGTTGTTCAAGGAGTACCTCGCCGCTAAAGGCCTTAAATACACCCCCGAAAGACAGACCATCTTCAGGCGGGCGTTCACAACGCACAAACACTTTGAGGCGGAGGATCTGTTGCTAAGCCTCAGACAGAACCACCAGCGCGTCTCCAAGGCCACCATCTACCGCACACTCGCCCTGCTTGTAAGAAGCGGACACCTCCGGGAGGTAATCTTTGGAGAAAAACATTCCCACTACGAACACGTCCACGCAAACGAACACCACGACCACATGATATGCTCCGGCTGCGGCAAGATAATCGAGTTCACGGATGAAGCACTCGAGCGCCTGCAGGACAAGGTCTGCGTAAGGCACAAGTTCAAGCCTGAATCCCACCGCATGCAAATACACGGCCTGTGCAAAGACTGCCACAAGGCAAACACAACGTCCTAGCCAGACCCGCCCGAACATTCAACAGAGACAGGCCGGTGTCCAACACAAAAGGGTTGCGGAAACACCGGAAACAAAAAAGTCTATAAAAGACGAGATTTTTCCCTTTAAATAAGGCTGCAGAAATAGTAGATATACAGTTTATTTATTGCATTCCCACTGGTTTGTTTCGTGTTACCTGACCAAAATAGCAGGAGGAAATAAAAGTTGCTGGCCTTAGACCTCTTAATGGAAGGAATCTTGTTGCTGGCGTCCATCTTGTCGTTAATCTTTCTGTCCCGCGCCAGAAAGGCGTTAACGCTGAAGTCCGTCGGCCGTGCACGCTTTTTCCTTCTCCTGTTTATGGGCCTGATATTGGTAGAGAATGGGCTCGGTATATATTTCGGCTTCAGACGTGGACACGACACCATTACGCTTGAGGCCCTGATCCTGGCCCTGGCCAGCACGGCCATATTTTATTCGGGCAAGGCCCGGCATGAACGGCCCAGAGAGAACCTGGGTGTGGCGGTCGTCTGTATAGCCTGGACGGTCATGTCCAACGCGCTCGAAGTCATCCTCGGATTCTTCTTGAGGGCGTAAGAAGGCTCGCTTTTCTACGGCATATCCCTGCCCTTTGCCAGATACGTTTACCACCTGTTTGTCCCCTTCTCATCGTATTATAAACCCTTGTGGTTTATGGGGTTTTCGTTGTAAACACAACAAGACTTCATTCAAGTCGGTGATTACCATGACCCTTTCTATGGGTTTCCAGTACGGAGGGGGGGGTCGGGCACGGCTACCAGGTAGAAGGGGGTAAGTATCTTTACCCCGTTATCGCCCCGGCATTGATAATCATCGGCTGCATGATGCTCGGGGGTGCCAGAAGGATCGAATGGGACGAATCCAGTGAGGCCATACCGTCTTTTCTTACCATAAGCATAATACCCTACAGTATGAGCATCACCGGGGGAAGGGCTTGAGGTCCACTGGGTCTTTCACGTCATCTCAGCGGCCTTCGTAGCGAGATACGTGTTGCTGGGACAACGGTCTCGTTAACTACTCGCGGCCTACGGCCCATTAACAGTTAAAACAGACCGTTAAAGCACCTGCGGCCGTTATCCCCGTCCCTTCTTAAAATCATGATGACAGGTGTCGCAGGCCTCCCTTACCTTGAAGGATTGCTCCAGCACGGCGTCAGTATTCCCCTCGTCAGCCGCTTCGCTCAGGGCATGCATCCGGCGGTGCAGGGTCTGTCTCAACCTCTCGAACTCCCGCTGATCTACCTTTGACAGGGTTGACTGTGAAAGGTCTAGATTACAAATAAAATGTGAGGCCTCGTCCAATTCATGCGTTATCTTGATTGTCGCTGGGATGTCGTCTTTCAGTACGGCTTCTTCGAGTTCATCCAGGCCCTCCTGCAGGATCTCCATGGTATCCTTGACCTTCTCTTCACTTTTCTTGGATTTGTATATCTCCTCACCAGATGCAGGGATGCTTATGCAGAGCGTAGACAAAACAAACACACCGGTTAGGAAAAAAGGATAAAATCTCCCCATATACGACACCTCCATTAATAACTCAGTCACTGGTAAATAATCATGTTATAAGACGTATAGTCCCATATTTCCATAATTTGCCTACCCTGTCAACATATTTTAGAAAAACGAAATGCCGCCTTATGTTGCGCGTCTATACCGCGTCATGGATGGTATTTTTCTTGCTAAAATACTGAATTTATAGTACATATTAGAAAACAGGTGTTTAAACATTTGCTGGCTTGGAGGTTCGAGATGTCCAGGGTTTGCAACGTATGTGGAAAAGGCACAACAACCGGCTATGCCTACGCGCGCCGCGGCCTGGCCAAGAAAAAGGGTGGTGTCGGGCGTAAGATAACAGGCAAAACCAAGAGAACATATCTAGCCAATCTGCAGCCAATCAAGGCTAGACTCAATAACGGAACCATAACCAGGATAAAGATTTGTACCAGATGCCTCAAGGCGGGAAAGGTGGTCAAGGTGGTCTAGCGTAATGAGCCCCTGCCAGACAATAAGGACAGTCTCCCTGCGCACTGCCTGTGGCCAGTTGACCAGGTACAGACAGGAGATTATCCAAAGAGCACTTGGTCAGCTGGAAATAACGGGGTTTAAGTATGGCTTAGAGTTCTCTGACTTTGACGTCCTGGTGTTTCCCGTGGGTTTCGACATCTCTGGGAAACCCAGACCGTTTTACAACCTCAGCCTCCTGTCAGATGACGTCTTTGAACTTGACGATGCACGCCTTGACTGTCTGCTTTTGCACGAATACCTCCACTGCCTCATTTCCTGGCGGGCCTTCCACAACCCTTACAATGACAACCCTGAAATGTACCGCCTTGTCAGGGAATTCGTAACCGACTGGAAGACAGAGGACAGGGAACTCAACTTTTCCCTGGAATACATCGACGAGATAAAAAACAGCGTCTATTTCATATTGCGGGACAGGCCCTGGGCGGCGTGGGGCGTCGGGGGAAGCCGCTGTACCAGAGGCGTAGTTACTCATTCGATAAACAGGTACTGCAGGCTGGCGGCCGAGAAGCTGGACAAGGAAGGACTTCCATTTTTCCAGCACATGGGGAAGTCTGTCTTCCATGAGAGGGTAGGCTTTTCCACCCTAGACGACGCCAGGCTCTTTATGGCATTCTTGTGTTTTGAGTATGGAGAATTTCTGGTTGAGGAGCTCAGGGCCGCAAACCGAAACAGATTTGGCCGCGATATCGCCGATTATGAGGAAGGTCTGTGTATATACCTTTCGACCGCTATGCTGGACATACCGCTGGATGAATTCGTGAGGATATGCCATCAGGACAAGTCTGAACTGATGGCCGCACATGCCCTTGAAGAAAAGTACGGCCACGAGTCTCTCGACGTCATAGGCCGGCTTAAGGAAGGCGTCCCGGTGGAAAGCATTTTTTAGGAGGAGACTTTCCGTGTCCCTTATCGACAAAAAGACCATTGACCATGTAGCCCTCCTGGCCAGACTGGAACTCAGTGAGGAGGAGAGGGAGATACTTACCACCCAGCTCGAAGACATATTAAAATACATAGAGAAACTCAAGGAGTTAGACACGTCGCAGGTAGAACCCATGGCCTATGCCGCCACCACAAAGAACGTCTTCCGTGAGGACGAGATAAGACCGTCTATAGATGTGGAGGATGCCCTGAAAAACGCACCCTCCAGGGCAGAAGATTTTTTTAAGGTGCCAAAGGTGATAGACTGAACCCTTACATCTTAAAGTTTACCACAAGATAAACAGGCCGTATGGAACAGGGGGGCACAATAACGTGCCCCCGTTTTCAAGACATATGAATACATCGACCATACATGAGCTTACCGCCTTTGAATTAAGAGAAAAGTTCACCTCTGGCGAGCTTACGTCACAGGAGGCGACAGAAGGGGTCTTCCGCCAGATAGAAGAAAAAGACCCCGTCATAAGCGCCTACCTGAGTCTTGACAGGGAAGGCGCCGTTGAGAGGGCCAGAGAATTGGATGCCCGGATGCAGAGGGGCGAAAAACCGGGACTTCTCGCGGGAATACCCGTCGCCGTAAAGGACAACTTATGCACTAAAGGCCTGCGGACCACCTGTGCGTCCAAGATATTGGGCAATTTTGTCCCTCCGTATGATGCCCACGTGACGGAGAGGTTAAAGGCGGAGGGGGCCGTCATCGTTGGCAAGACAAATCTCGACGAATTTGCCATGGGCTCTTCGACAGAGAATTCCAGTTTTAATCCGACGAAAAACCCCTGGGACGTGAGCCGCAGTCCGGGAGGCTCCAGTGGCGGCTCGGCCGCGGCCGTCGCCGCCGGAATGGCCTGTATGGCGCTTGGCAGCGACACTGGCGGCTCCGTAAGGCAGCCCGCGAGCCTCTGCGGTGTGGTAGGCATGAAACCGACCTACGGCAGGGTGTCACGGTACGGCCTGGTAGCCTTCGGGTCGTCACTCGACCAGATTGGGCCCCTCACAAGAGACGTCAGGGACGCGGCACTGCTGCTACAGGTGATAGCGGGGCACGATGAGAGGGACTCTACCAGCGCTGATATGCCTGTGCCGGACTATTTGTCAGCCCTTGAAGACCGCATAGACGGCGTCCGCATAGGAATTCCGAAGGAATATTTCGCCGAGGGACTGGACGACGAGGTACGGCAGGCCGTGGAAGGGGCCGTCAAGACCTACAAGGGCCTTGATGCCAGCGTGATCGAGGTCTCTCTGCCACACACGCCATATGCGGTGGCCGTCTACTACATAATCGCCACGGCCGAGGCCAGTTCCAACCTCGCCCGGTACGACGGTGTCCGCTACGGGTACAGGACGGCGTCATCAGACGGAACCATTAGCATGTACAGTCGTTCCAGGGCCGAGGGTTTTGGCAGTGAGGTAAAGCGCAGGATTATGCTCGGAACGTACGCACTAAGCTCCGGCTATTACGACGCCTACTACCTGAAGGCGTCTAAGGTGAGAAACCTCATCAGACAAGACTTCCTGTCGGTCTTTGAAAAGGTAGACGTCATTTTATGTCCAACGTCGCCGACGCCCGCATTCAGGCTCGGGGAACGCCTTGAGAGCCCGCTGGAGATGTATCTCTCCGACGTGTTCACGATCCCGGCAAATCTGGCAGGGATACCCGGGATATCTATACCGTGCGGTTTTACGCGAAACAACCTTCCCATCGGGTTACAGCTAATGGGAAAACACTTCGATGAGACAACACTTCTGAGGGTCGCCCGCGCCTTTGAGAGAGAAACCGATTACCACCGGAAAAGGGCCGGAAGGGACTGCCTATGAAGATATTGATAATATCTGACATACACGCGAACATCCAGGCGCTATCTGCCGTTCGGGACAACGAAAAGGGGGTCGACAAGATATTCTGTCTGGGCGACCTGGTGAACTACGGGCCCAACCCTAAGGAGGCCATCGAAACAGTACGAAAAATCTCCGAGAAGATAGTAAGAGGAAACCACGATGACGCGGTAAGCGGGTTGCGTGACGATTGCTGTTGCCCGCCGGAGTACAGTGAACTGGCCGAGCCGGGAAAGGAGTATACACGAGGGGTTCTGGATGAAGCAGAAAAGCAGTTCTTGAGAGACCTCCCACTTGTGGAAGAGGTACAGGTAGACGGTTTCAAGTTCCTGCTGGCCCACGGCTCACCGGGGGGAAACAACTGCACCTTCCTCCCGCCGGACACGTCCGAGAAGGTCATGGCCAGGGAGCTTGAAGGGGTAGATGCCGACTTTGTGTTTATTGGCCATACCCATATGCCGATGCAGATGAAGGTCGGCAAGACGGTCGTCGTTAATCCGGGGAGCGTGGGCTTCCCCAGCGGCAACATCCCCAAGGCCGCTTACGCAGTATGGGAAGACGGCAACATAGAGTTCAAGAAGGTAGATTACGACATTAGCGAGACCGTCAAGGCCCTTAAGGGGACGGCCTTGCAGTTTCAACATATAGAGGTCATTTCCGAGAAACTGAAACATGGAAAGTTTTAAACTCTCATAAAAATGTAGCGTGGCAGCTTGTCTGCCACGTGTACTAAATATTTGGGAACTTCATACTAAACTGATAAATGAAATACGAAATAGTCATCGGCCTTGAGACACACGCAGAGCTGGCGACGGCGTCAAAGCTCTGGTGCGGGTGTTCCACCACCTTTGGCACGCCGCCCAATACCCAGGTCTGCCCCGTGTGCCTTGGTATGCCCGGCGTCCTCCCCGTACTGAACAAAAAGGCCCTGGAATACAGCCTCAGGGCCGCCCTGGCGCTTAACTGCGGGATAAACCTCTTCAGCATGTTCGATCGAAAAAACTATTACTACCCCGACCTGCCGAAAAACTATCAGATATCACAAAACCATCTCAATCTCGGTCTGAACGGGTTCGTCGATATAAGGACGAATGAAGGGATGAAGAAGATCAGCATCAACAACGTGCACCTGGAAGAAGAGGCCGGTAAGCTCATCCACCCGGAAGACCCTTCGGCTGATTACAGTCTGGTGGATTTCAACCGTGCCGGAGTTCCACTCCTTGAGATAGTCACCAACCCGGACATGCGAGACCTTAAAGAGGTCGAGCAGTTCATGCAGACTCTGAGGAATATCCTGCTGTACAACGAGGTCTCCGACTGCAAGATGCAGGAGGGCTCTCTCAGGTTCGAGGCCTCGATATCACTGAGGCCCGTGGGTCAGGAGAAATTGGGCCGCAGGGTGGAGATGAAGAACCTTAACTCTATGAAGGCCGTGCTGAAGGCCCTGGAATATGAAACAGGCAGGCAGACAGAAGTCCTGGACTCAGGAAAAGAGGTAGACATGGAGACCCGGCTGTGGGATGAGGTAAAGGGTCGCACCGGGAGGATGCGCTCCAAGGAAGAGGCCCACGACTACAGATATTTCCCTGAGCCCGACCTGGTGCCGATGGCCATCGAAGAACGCTGGCTCAATAAGCTAAGGTCCGCGCTTCCTGAGCTCCCGATAAACAGGAGAAACCGGTTTGTGGAGGAATATTCCCTTTCAGATTATGACGCGGGGGTCCTCACGGAAGACAAGGCGGTGGCAGATTATTTTGAACGGAGCGTAGGACTCCATGCCACTCCCAAACCCCTGTGTAACTGGATAACAAACGACGTGCTCAGGGAGCTTAAGGAAAGGAAAGTCGAGATAAAAGACTTTAAGGTCTGTCCCGAGTCTCTGGTAGGACTGGTAAAGATGGTTGAGGAGGGGGCCGTCAGCATGCCCGTTGCCCGGGAAGTATTTGTAAGTATGGCTGACACGGGCAAGGAAGCCGCCGAGTTGGTAAAGGAGAAAGGGCTCCTCCAGATAAGCGACAAAGGAGAGCTGGAAGAACTCGTTTCAAAGATTCTGGATGAAAACCCGGCGGCAGTTAGTGATTTCAAAAAAGGTAAAAAGACGGCACTAGGCTTTCTTGTCGGCCAGATAATGCGCCAGTCCAAGGGCAAGGCAAACCCCAAAGTCGCTAACGAACTCCTCACGCAAAAACTTAAGGCATACTAAACCCTGCCTACCAGGACATCACTTCGCACACGCCATAACTAACTTATAGAAATTGTTTGGGCACAAGACGGGAAACCGGGACTATACGTCACAAGGACCGACGGTCTTTCTCTTGTTCGCCTTCGTCCTTTCGATGGCGCTATCCAGAAGACATTCAACCTTACAGCTCAGCGCCGCAATCAGTTCCCCGGACGTCATACACCCATTGCTTTTTATATATTCCTTTACCTTGCTGCCTACTACCAAAATCTCCCCTGAACCACTTTTTTTAGCCATTTTCGTCTCCTTTGGGAAGGATAAGTTGAGTTTATAAAAGATAACACTATAATGAATCCGGCAATCAATGCCCCACACGATGCTATACAGAGGTTCTGGGCGATAATATCACAAGGTGTTTAAATGTCAATAGGCTTGATAGAAAAACTTTCTGACCGTACATTACTTGGTACTCCATGAACGTAGACCTCAGAAAAGCACTTGTCTCCAGGACTAGACGGCTGGTTGTAAAGGTCGGCACCGGCGTAATTACCACAAAGGACGGACTTCTGGACACGGCCCAGGTCTCAAGCATATCCAAGCAGATAGTGGGCCTGAAGCGACGCGGCTACGAGGTTGCCCTTGTAAGTTCCGGTGCCGTGGGTGCGGGGATGGGCGAACTCGGCATGCGCAGGAGACCGTCTACACTGCCGGAACTACAGGCGGCAGCAGCCGTTGGCCAGGGCAAACTGACCGGGGCCTACGACGACTGTTTTAAGGCCGAGGGATATCATGCCGCCCAGGTCCTGCTCACCAGAGAAGACCTGGAGGAACGCCACCGGTATTTAAACACCTGTAACACAATCAACGCCCTGTTCGGTTTTAAGGTCGTACCCGTAATCAACGAAAACGACACCGTCTCGGTGGAAGAAATCAGCTTTAGCGACAACGACATCCTCTCCGCCCTGGTGACCAATCTCTTGAGGGCGGAGCTGCTGGTAATGCTCTCATCCGTGGACGGACTCTACAAAAAACCCGGTAAGGGTGCGGAGTTTGTGCCCGTGGTGGAGGAGATTACCGGCGACGTGGAACGGCTCGCGTCCGGGTCCATGACGCATCTCGGTATGGGCGGCATGGAAAGCAAACTCAAGGCCGCGCGCATAGCGACCAATTCCGGAGAGGCCGTTATCATCGCAAACGGCAGGACACCCGACGTCCTGACGAGGATAATCGACGGTGAGGAATTGGGTACACTGTTTCTCCCCGCCCGCAAGAGGCTCAAGAGCCGCAAACGCTGGATAGGTTTTACGCTGAGGCCCAAGGGTAGGATATACATTGACGAAGGCGCCTTCGCCGCCCTCTCAAAGAGGGGCAAGAGCCTCCTGGCCTCAGGGATAACCGACGTGGACGGGGGGTTTGACAGGGGAGACGTGGTTTCTATATCCACCGCAGGTGATAAGGCCGAGTTCGCCAGGGGCCTTACAAATTATTCTTCAACAGAGCTCATGAAGATAAAGGGGCAGTCCAGCTCCTCGATAAAGAAGACCCTGGGCAGCAAACCCTACGACGAGGTGGTGCACAGGGACAACATGGTGCTAATCCAGTGATCTAGAGCTTCCCAAGGAGTATCAGCCCCCCTATGCCTATAAAGATAACGGCGGCGCCGTTGCGAATATATTTTGTGGGCACTGCCTGCGCGATCTCCGCCCCGATGGTTACGCCTATCAGAGTCACTATCGTCATGGCCAGGACCGCGCCGATGAAGACCGTCACCGGTTTACCGGTCTGACTGGCCATAAATATTGCCGCTATCTGTGTTTTGTCACCAAATTCCGCGGCGAAAATAGCACCGAACGTGCCGACAAGAACCTTCAAATCGATGTCCATTAGCGTTCTCCTTAGCTCATTATCCCGACTTTAATAATTCCAAGAATTTCCCTACATGAAATCAGTCTAATATCATGTGTCATTCTGAGTTTTTTGAGCGAAGAATCTTGTATGTGGCGTGGCAGCTTGCTGCCACGTTTAACGTTGGAGCAAGCTCCAACGCTACATTCCTTGATTGTTCTACTCCCTCAGAATGACAATTGTAAAAAATCTTTCATAGGGAACACATGATGTATTACCGTCTAATCCTCTTTTACTATGGCCTTTTTCACCAGTTCATCGTACAGATACCGAAGCTCCTCCGAGCCAAGTATATAGGCGGTAACCAGAAACGCCACCACCGAGGCGGAAAGTGGCGCAAAGAGCCGCAACGCCTTTAACGAAAAATCCCCGTGGTGTTCAGGCAACATGTCCAACACAATAATACATGCAACCACCATGACGGCTGAGGCAAGCATGGTCCGCCCAACCGACGCCATTACCCCCTCCAGACCCTTTATCTTTAGCCTTTTTCTCAGGATAACAAAAAGTACCGTCGCCTGTGTCATGGCGGAAATGGCCGTTGCAAACGCCAGACCCCCCTCCTTCAAGAACCAGATCAGGGTAAGGTTCAGAGTCAGATTAAGAACCACCATACTGGCCCCCACCTTCACCGGGGTCTTCGTGTCCTGTATCGAATAGAACGCCCTTATAAGGATGTGAAGGGAGCAAAACGCCCATATCCCTGTTGCATAGAAGAAGACTACTGAGGTCGTACGGAGTGCGGACTCCTCTGTAAAGGCGTGCCTCACAAAAAAGAGCTCTATGAGCGGCCCGCCCAGCACCATAAGCCCGAGAGACGCCGGTACACTGATAAATATCACTATCTGCAGCACCTTCCGCAGGGTGGTGGAAAATGCCTCCCAGTCGTTCCTGACCGCATATGTTGAAATGGTGGGAAACATCGCGGTAGCCATGGCAATGCCCACAAGCGCCAGCGGAAATTCTATTATGCGGTCTCCATAATAGAGCACCGACGCCGCCCCGCTATGAAGGGGGTATTCGTAGACATTTCCCAAGAACGAAAACGTGTCGTGTCCTCCCGGCGACGAGGAAAATCCGATGGCAATCAGGCTGTCCAACAGGACGTTCACCTGCACAATGGCCAGACCAAAGACCACGGGACCTATCAGCCCTGTAATCTTCCTCAGCCCCGGATGAGAGGGCTCAAGGATGGGGCTTACGACGTCCCCCTCCTTTCTGAGCACCAGGAGCTGTACACCGTATTGTAAAACGCCGGCTATTAGAATAGCCAGCGCCACACCGAAGATCTTCTCTTCCTGGGTGTCTCCCATCATGGGCGCGAGGAAGAGGAGGCCCGCTATCCAGCATACATTCAGAATGACCGGAGAGAGGGCTGGCATGAGGAAGTGCCGGAGGCAATTAAGCACGGCCGATATCAGTGCCGCCAGACAGATAAGCGGCATGTAGGGAAACATTACGGCCAACAGCTCAAGCACCAGTTGCCACTTTTCACTGAGAGGTGTGAGCCTTGGGAGTATGTAGAAAACGACCTCTCCCAGGACTACCAGCAGGCCAAGGAAAAGGCCCAGTACCGTTGCGACGACGCTTACGAGTCTCCAGGACTCACGTTCATCGCGCTTCTCCAGATATTCAGTGAACACCGGCACAAAGGCCGCAGTCAATGCACCTTCGCCGAAAAGCCTGCGGAACAGGTTCGGCACACGGAAGGCAACGGAAAAGGCGTCCCAGACCATACCCGTACCGAAAACGCTGGCGCAGAGGATGTCGCGGGTTAAGCCCAGTACACGGCTTAACAATGTACAGAGGCTTATTGTGCTAGCAGACCTTATGAAAGAGTGCTTGGGCAATGTTGTCTACCGTCTTAAAGGGCTGCCTGAAGGTATTAAGCCGTCACGCATGAGGGATTATACGTTTTAACACCCTGTCTTAGGGGGGTCATCGGGTCAGCTCACGTATGAAGTGTTTCGTAACCGCCAGCACGTCTTCTTGAGCGATTATCGCCGAACAAACCGCCACGCGTGTAGCCCCTGAATCTAAGACCTGCCGGATATTGTTTGTGTTAATGCCTCCAATGGCGAAAAATGGTATATCTATTTCACTCACGATTTCTTCGATCAGTTGTGTGCCCACGGGTTCCGCCCGCGTCTTGGTGTCCGTGGGGAAGATGGGGCCAATCCCCAGGTAGTCTGCCCCGTGCGTCTGTGCCTGACGGGCCTGATGAATATTATGGGCTGAAACTCCGATAAGCCTGTCATTGCCAACCAGACGTCTGGCCTCCTCAACAGGCATGTCTTCCTGACCCAGGTGTAACCCATCCGCCTGAACTTCTATGCCGACCTCGGGGTAGTCATTTACGATAAATATAGCGCCAAGTTCCCGGGTCAGCTCCCTTATCTCCGTGGCAGCCTTGAGGATCTCTTTTCGAGGTATGTCCCCGGCCCTCAGCTGGAGGACTTCAGCGCCTCCGCGTATGGCAAGCCTTGCAGTATCAATGACTGACCCCTTGCACAAACTGGGCGTCAGCAAGACATACAGTCTTGCCTCCTCAATGGCCTTTCGCAGGTTTTTCCCGTCCTTCGTAACTCGCAAGATTTATCATTATCATAATATAGTCCTGCCTTCAAGGTTTTTATCTAAAGCGTTTATACACCATGTAATAGAGAATTATTTCCCGTTTTTACCACCAACACGGAAGCTATTGACTGACAAGGCAAGAATGTTATAATTGAGTTGTCTATGAAGAGCGCAGGCAAGACCTTCATGCACAGGGCATACCTGTTTAACCCTATCCTGTTATTGACCGATTGGCGGAGGGGCAGCAATTATTCTCTTTCGGGGATGGCCGTTCAGTGACTGAGTTAAAACACGAATGTGGACTCTTTGGTGCGTACGGGTGCCTTGACGCCACGGAGAAGGTCTACTTTGGCCTTTATTCCCTCCAACATCGCGGTGAGGAAAGTGCCGGTATCGCTTCTACCGATGGCCGGAGTATAATCTCACACAGGGGAATGGGGCTGGTCTCTACCGTCTTCACGGCGCAGAAGCTTAAGAGCCTGAGAAACCCCGCCGCCATCGGACACGTCCGTTACTCCACCATAGGCGGGAGCGAGTTACGTAACGCCCAACCCTTTGTGGCTGAATACTCAAAGGGACAGGTGGCGATTGCACACAATGGCCAGCTGGTCAATACAAAGGAACTCAGGGCCTCCCTCGAACGAATCGGCGCAGTGTTTCAGACACAGACCACCAGCGATAGCGAGGTGATTCTCCACCTCATGGCAAAACCAGAATACCGCGACAACCTCTCCGGTCTGCTCAGCGACCTCAAGGGCGCCTTTTCCCTCTTAATTCTTACGCCCGGTGAGATGATCGCCGCCAGAGACGCGAATGGTTTCAGGCCCCTGTGCATTGGTAAACTGAACGACGGCTACGCCGTGGCCTCAGAGAGTTGTGCCCTTGAACAGATTGGGGCACAATATCTTAGAGAAGTCTCCCCCGGAGAGGTCATTTATATCGACAAGAATGGTCTGCGGTCAGAGACCTTCGCCCCTGCAAAACCGTCCTACTGCATCTTTGAACTGATATACTTTTCCAGACCTGACAGCATGATATACGGAGAAAATGTACACCTCTTCCGCAAGCGCTTGGGTGCCAAGCTGGCGGAGGAATGCCCCGTGGAGGCCGATATAGTGATACCCGTGCCGGAGGGAGGGAATTCCGCGGCCATGGGCTATTCCCAGGCCTCTGGAATTCCTCTGGACCGCGGCTTTGTACGTAACCACTACGTGGGACGCACTTTCATCCAGCCACACGTCGAACAGCGACATCAAAAGGTGGAAATCAAGCTTAACGCCATCTCAAACGTGGTCACGGATAAAAGGGTAATCGTGGTGGACGATTCAATAGTGCGGGGTACTACCTCCAAGAGCCGCTTAGGACTGCTGAGAAAGGCCGGCGCAAAGGAGATACACGTAAGGATTAGCTGTCCCCCGCACCGCTATCCGTGCTATTACGGGATTGATTTTCAGATCAAAAAGGAACTAATCGCGGCAGTCCGTCCCCTGGAGGAGATAACAGAGTTCCTGGAAGTGGACAGCCTGGGCTACCTCAGTATCGAGGGCCTTTTGAGCTGCACCTCCTCCCCCAAGGACTACTGTGTCGCCTGTTTTGCCGGCAAATATCCCGTACCGGCGGAAATTATCAAAAAGGCCCCTGAGGACTCGGAAGAGTGGGAAGAAAAGGCCGGCGAACACATCATTGTTGTGTAGGCTCTGCTTCGCAACATAACCCTGCTATCTCGCCTCACACACCACCAGCAAGGTCCAGCCATGCCCCCAATATATTATAAAGACGCAGGGGTAAACATAGCCGCCAAGGAGAAATTCACCGGGGACATACACAAAGACATGCGAAAGACCTTCGGCCCGAGGGTCATTGAAAGCCCCGGCGGCTTTGGCGGACTCTTCAGCCTGCACTATGAAAACCGCCTGTTCAAAAAATACCGCAACCCCGTACTGGTAGCCTCGACCGACGGTGTCGGCACGAAACTCAAGGTGGCCTTTATGATGGACAAGCATGACACGGTCGGCATAGACCTGGTGGCTATGTGCGTGAACGACATCCTGACCATGGGCGCAGACCCCCTCTTCTTCCTCGACTACGTGGGCGCCGGGAAGGTCGACCCCTCCAGGCTGCATGAGGTCATAAGGGGCATTGTGGCCGGGTGCAGGGAGGCTGATTGCGCCCTGCTCGGGGGCGAGACGGCCGAGATGCCCGACTTTTATCGTGATGACGAATACGACCTTGCCGGGTTTGCCGTAGGGGTTAAAGAAAAGAAAGACCTCATAATGGGCAAGGCCATCACACCGGGAGACGTCGTGGTGGGCCTTTATTCAAGCGGGTTACACAGCAACGGGTTCTCACTCGTAAGAAAGGTTTTTTTCCAGAAACACAAATGGTCCGTCAGCAAGAAGGTCGAAGAACTCGGCGCCACGCTGGGAGAAGAGCTGCTGAGACCCACGAAGATATACGTCAGGGCCATGAAGAAGATACTGGGGCACTACAAGATAAAACACGTGATAAAAGGGGCCGCTCATATCACAGGTGGGGGTTTTCAGGGAAACATACCGCGCATACTGCCTGCCGGTACCTCCGTCAGGATAGAAAAGAAACTCTGGACACCCCAACCCATATTCACACTGGTCAAAACACTTGGAGACGTACCGGAAGACGAGATGTTCCGTGTGTTCAATATGGGCATAGGCATGGTAGTTATCGTGAAGGCTTATTACGAAGACTCGATAATACGTCAGCTCCGTTCGGCCGGGCAGGATGCCGCCGTTATAGGAAAGGTGGTAAGGGGCAAACGCCGGGTCGAGTTGGTGTAACACAGCGTGTAATAATTGTCAACATGTGGGGTGCGTCTTGACACACAAGCCCGTGTTCCCGCATATTGCAAGCATCTCGTTAACCAACGATTGAAGTGGAAATTGGACAAAGAAAACCCGAACAATCAGCCGGAATGGCAATAAGGGTATTTACTACTCCGGTCCCTGTTTAAGATAGGTCCTGACGGCGTCCTCGAACTTCATCGGCTTCAGTTCAAAGTCCCTTTTCATCTCTTTTATGTCACCCACGTTGTCACTCTGCATCATAATAAGCTGTTCACGGGTAATCATGGGTTTTTCACTGACTTTTTCCATCAGGTAGGCCATGGGCCACGCACTCTTCAGCGGCAGGTGGAGCTTTTTCTTCCGTGTACCCATCACCTTGAATATGGTGTCCAGTATCTCATCCATGGTTAACTGTTCCGGCCCGCCCAGCTCATAAGTTTTGTTTACTATTTTTTCACTGGCCGCGGCCTTCGCAAAGCAGTGTGCCACGTCTTCCACATAGACGGGCTGCATCTTCACCTTCCCCGATCCGATGACGTAAAAGATGGGCAGGTACCGGGTCTGCCTGACTATCTGGGCGAACATGTTTACAAACTCGTCGTCCTTGCCGCATATTATAGACGGCCGGAATATTACGTACGGTATACCGCTTGAGCGGACGGCCTCCTCGCCCGACCATTTGGTGGTGTGGTAGCGGCTGGCCGCGTCGGCCCCGGCACCCATTGCACTCATGTGAACAAACTTCTTTACCCCGGCCTTTCTTGCGGCATTCACCACGTTGGCCGTGCCCTCCACGTGTATCCTCTCAAACGTCACCTCAGGGGGCTTCTCAACGATGATGCCCACAATATGAACGACCTTCTCCACGCCCTTCATCGCCTTCTCAAGTGTCCCCGGGGACGTTATGTCCCCCTCCACGAATTCTACGCCCAGACCTTTCAGCACTTGCCGGCGTGACTGCTTTCGTGCCAGACACCTTACCTTTTCCTTCCCTTCTTCGACCAGCTTCCTTACGACATTACGTCCGACAAAGCCCGTACCGCCCGTTACCAATATCATGTTCCACCCTCCATATTTGCCACAGCCACAGTAGGTACCGCAGGGTCGTGCCAGAGGCAGGACCACCCTCCGTTATCAGTATTATTTCTTGCTCCTTGCCTCCACTATAGCGATGGCCTCAATCTCCACGCCCACATCCTTCGGCAGCCTTGACACCTCAACAGTCGAGCGTGCGGGCCTGGAGTCCTTGAAAAACCCGGCGTACACCTCATTAACCGCGCCATAGTCCTCCTCTATACTCTCCAGGAATATGGTGGTCTTTACTACGTTCTCCAGCGACAAGCCGGCGGCCTCCAGTATTCCCTTGATGTTTTCCAGCACGCGGCGTGTCTGGGCCCGGATGTCGCCCTCTATAACGTCACCCGTGGCAGGGTCGATGGGTATCTGGCCGGAAACGAACACCAGTGAGCCCGCACGCACACCCTGAGAATAAGGGCCTATGGCCTGTGGCGCGTCTGTAGTAGAAACCACTTCCTTATCCATGCATGACCACCTCCCCCACTTACGGATCGAAGTTCAGGCGCCCGCCCCCGCAGCTTTTTCTTTAATCGCGGTATCCTCTTTGACCTGAGCGGACCTGCCGTTTTTCTTAATCGTCCTTTCGAGGAGTTCTACCACGTGGAGCGTCTCTACGGGTAGATTTCTGCTTGCGACAAGCTCTGAGATCTGAAGCACACACCCGGGGCAAGACGTCACCACCTTTTCCGCCCCGGACCTTTCTATGGATTTTATCTTGTGCTCACCTATCTTCATAGACAGGTCACGGTATATGATGGCAAAAATACCCCCGCCGCCGCAGCACCTCTCAGGATACTCCATCTCCTTGAACGTGGCGCACCGTTTAATCACTTCCCTCGGTTCTTTGATAATACCCTGGCCCCAGCGCAGGTGGCAGGGGTCATGATAGGTGACCGTAGAGTCCAGGGGCACCGTCTCGTACTCCGTAAATTTTTCCAGGAACACGTTTATATCGTAAATCTTATCATGCATGGGTTTCCATGAATCGCCCAGCATCTTCAGGTAGTCCCTCTTTATCGTCAGTGTGCAGGTGCCGCAGCCGGATACGATGGCATCAAGGTCCTCCGCCTCAAACACCTTCCTGTTCTTCTCGGCCAGTTTCCTGGCCGCGACCATATCCCCCAGAGACCTGGCAGGAATGCCGCAGCACACCTGTTCCGGGGGCACAACCACCTCAATGTCCAGCATATTGAGCACGTTTATGAGGGAGTCTGCGATATGGGGATTAGCATAGTTTGTCATACAGCCCACAAAGAAGCCCACCCGCATCTTCGGCCTGGTAAGTTTCTTTGTCTGCCTGTGCTTATTCAGCGCGGTCTGTGCGGCCAGGGCAGGCACCCACTTCCTGCCCATAAAAAACAGCGGCAGGTGTCTCAGCGTTCCCTGCCGCTCACCGGGGATAAACCTCTGCCCGAAGGCGGCGGCGCGGATTATGAAGTCAAACAACCTCCGTCTGGGAAGGATGTGCCGCAACACAAGACGGGCCAGGCGTGATATGCCCATATTCTTCTCTATGCCCTCAAGGAGCGCATCTATAATCTCGCTGAAATTCACATCGGAGGGGCATACGGCCTGACACCGCAGACACTTCTTGCACGAATATATATAGTCCCTGAGTTCGGGCGTGTAGAATATCTCGCCCTGGAATACGGCCTCTGCAAGGCTTATCCTGCCCCTGGCCACGCGCGTCTCATCGCCGGTCTCAAGAAACACGGGGCAGACAGAACGGCACTTGCCGCACTTCGCGCATCTTGCAATCTCTCTTTTCGCTTCTTCTATACCCATAACGGCACCTTAAAACAATTTTAGTTTATACGGCAGACTTAAGCAAATAAATTAGGGCATCTTACACACCTAACCCTACTCGATGTGCGCCCCCTGTAAACCTCTGTTCCGGACGTTGGTATTGCCTTGATTTTGCGGCCATTATCTGATATTTTCAAAAATCCGGGAATTTCACTAAAGGAAACTGTTTTAAGAAGATAACTGACTTGGGAAGCCTGCAGGACATATACAAAAAGGTGGTTGACGGCAAGAGGTTGAGCCGGGAAGACGGACTCCGGCTCTATGAATCTAACGACGTCCTTCAGGTAGGCCGCATGGCCGACATCATGAAGGAGCGTAAGAACGGTGACAAGACCTTTTACATCGTAAACCGCCACATAAACTATTCCAACATATGTAAGAACCAGTGCAAGTTCTGCGCCTTCTCCAAGGAGGAGGGAGACGAAGGCAGCTACGCCATGACCCTGGACGAGGTAATAGAAGAGGCCGAGGGCGTGGTAGAGCAGGGGGCCACAGAGATACACATAGTGGGCGGGCTGCATCCGAAGCTCGGGTTTGATTACTACCTTGAGATGCTTGGCAGGCTGCACGAACGTTATCCTCAGGTACACCTCCAGGCCCTTACGGCGGTAGAGATAGCCCATCTGGGCGAGAGGGCGGGCCTTTCGGTAAAGGATACACTTGTCGCCTTGAAGCAGGCGGGCCTGGGGTCAATACCGGGCGGCGGGGCCGAGGTCTTTTCGTCGAGGGTGAGGAAGGAACTCTGTCCCGACAAGCTGGAGGGAGAGGGCTGGCTGGGCGTTATGCGCGAGGCGCACCGGCTCGGCCTGAAGAGTAACGCCACCATGCTGTACGGGCACATGGAATCGGCCGGGGAGAGGATAGACCACATGCTCGAACTGCGCGGGCTCCAGGATGAGACCGGCGGGTTTATGAGCTTCATCCCCCTTGCATTCCATTCCGACAACACCCCCCTCGAGGAACTTCCCCGCACCACCGCCGCACTGGACCTCAAGACCCTGGCCATCGGCAGATTGATGCTGGACAATTTTCCCCACATAAAGGCCTTCTGGATAATGCTGGGCGTAAAGCTCGCCCAGGTATCGCTGAGTTTCGGTGTGGATGACATGGACGGAACGGTGCTGGTGGAGAGAATAACCCACTCGGCGGGGGCGGACACGCCGGAAGAGTTGTCTGTAGGGGAGATTGTAAAGCTGATAGAAGAGTCAGGGCACAGACCGGTGGAAAGGGACACGCTTTACAGGGAAGTAATAAGGCCGGACAATAAATATGACCACAGATGGCATCTTGCAGAGACCCGGAAAGAGGACTGTGTCGAGGTTCATTAAATTGAAAGGAGAGTCATGGAGTCGTTCCCCACACTTTTTAGCCCCTTCCGCATAGGTTCCATGGAGGTAAATAACCGTATCGTATTACCGGCAATGGAGACCCATCTATGCGACGAAGACGGCTTTGTAACCGATGAGGTCATATCCTATTATCGCGAGAGGGTAAAGGGTGGCGTCGGGTATGTGACGGTGGAGAACACCTCAGTTGACCCAACCGGCAGGATAAACGACGGCATGCTGTGTATACACGATGACAAGTATGTTGACGGGCTGGGTCGTCTCGCAGATGAGATACATAAAATAGATGGAAAGATAGTCATTCAACTGAGCCATGCCGGCAAGGAGGCCCTTAAATTCTTCACAGGCGTTGACCCGGTCGCTCCGTCCCCTATCCCCAGTCCGATAACCAGGACAATGCCCAGGGAATTATCTATCGAAGAGATAGGGGAGATTGTCGGGAAATTCGCCGACGGGGCGGAAAGGGTCGTGCGCGCGGGCGCCGACGGCATTGAGCTGCACATGGCCCATGGTTATCTCGTTAACCAGTTCTTTTCTCCCGAGACCAACATGCGAGAGGACGGCTATGGCGGCAACACCGAAAACAGGTCGAGATTCGCCCGGGAGATCGTAGAGGCCATCAGAAAGAGGGTGCCCGGTGACTTCCCCGTCATCTGCAGGATTAGCGCCGACGAATATACCGAGAAGGGACTCAAGCTCGAAGAGAGCAAGGCAATCGCAAAAACACTTGAAACCGCCGGAGCAAGTGCCCTCCATGTATCGGCGTGCAACAGCTCATCCGCTGTCTATAACATCCCCTGCTACTACCTTGAAGAAGGCTGCTTCATAGAGCTGGCGGCGGGGCTAAAACCCGTCGTAAGCGTGCCGATAATCACCGTTGGGCGGATTCTAAGGCCGGAGATGGCGGAAAAGGCGCTAGCCGAGAACAAGGCAGACCTTGTCAGTATGGGCAGAAGCCTGATTGCAGACCCCCACTTACCCAGAAAGGCGAGGGAGGGGCGTCTCGACGACATAAGACCCTGCATCTCCTGTAACCGCTGCATCGAGAGTATCATAGAGGGAAGACTCGTATGCACCACAAATCCCTATATCGGCAGGGAATGGGAAATAGAACGCTTACCCCGGCCCAGACCGAAACGAGTCCTTGTAGTCGGCGGCGGTCCCGGCGGGCTCAGTGCCGCCACTGCCGCCGGAGAGCGCGGCCATAAGGTATGGCTGTGGGAAAAGGACTCAGACCTGGGAGGTAGATACAGGTACGCCATCATGGCCCCCAGGAAGGAGAACATGTCCAAGTTTCTGGACTACCTTATACGCCGCGCAAAGGAGTGTACCGAAGAGATACAGTGCGGCAAGGAGGCCACCGCCAACGCGATAAAAGAATTTTCGCCGGATGCCGTAATACTGGCCTGCGGGGCCAGGGACGAATTCCCGGATATTCCGGGCACGACCGGCAACAACCTGCTGGACATAAAGAAGGCCTTCGACCAGGCCGACGCATTGGGTAAGAACGTAGCCATAGTAGGGGGAGGCCCGGAAGGTTGTGAGTTGGGAGACTTTCTTTTGACCCGGGGCAAAAAGGTAACTATCATAGAAATGAGAAGGATGCTGGGTATCGGCCTTGTCGCCCATCCGCGTTTCCACGTCTCCGAAAGGCTGAAAAATGGCGGCGCCAGCATCCTTTTGAGCTCAAAGGTGGTAGAGGTAGGCCCCGGTTTCCTGGTAATTAATAAAAGACGCGAAGGCAATCAGAAACTGGAGGGATTTGACGACATCGTTATGGCAAGCATTCACAAGCCTAACATGGAACTTCAGGAGGCCTTAAACGGTAGTATAAAGGAACTGTACGTAGTCGGCGACGCCTGTGAGGGCCGTACAGCCCTTGAGGCAGTAGCAGAAGGAGCGGAAGCGGCCCTCAAACTCTAACCCCCGGTATAACCTGTGTTATTGTAGTGGCGGAGTCATGCCGTGGGCAGCCTCCAGAGGCGCCCACAACGGGGTCCGCCTAAGGCGTGACTTGCTCTGCTTAGTGTTGAGCAACCACGACCACTAACTCTAATAACCCCAAACATCCCGAGGCCTGGAAATGTGAAGCAAGGCACTGTATTCAAAGTAGCGGGACCTAGTTGTCAGGTTGAGGCTGACGGCCACACCTACACCTGCAGTATACGAAAAAAACTTAAAACCGCCTCAGACAAGCGGACAAGCCCGGTAGTGGTGGGGGACCAGGTAAGGTTCAGCGAGACGTCTCCCGACGAAGGAGTAATCGAAGAGATAGGGGAGAGACAAACCAGGCTGTCCCGCGTGGCCCCATGGGCACCCGGTAAAGAACACGTGGTAGTGGCCAACATGGACCAGGTGCTCATAGTAATGGCCGCAAAAGACCCGCCCGTTAAGGCAGGACTCATTGACCGCTACATAATCGCCTCAGAGAACGGCGGCCTAAACTCGGTAATCTGTATAAACAAGATAGACCTGGTAGACGAAGAGGAGGTTTCATGGGTCAAGGATTTATACGGCGGCCTGGGGTACCCGGTGTTGTTTACCAGCGCGGTCGAGGACATGGGTATAGAGGAACTCGCGGGCACTCTTAAGGACAAGAAGACCGTCCTGGCCGGACAGTCGGGTGTAGGTAAATCATCTCTTATTAACCGGATTCAGCCCGGTCTCGGCCTCAGGATCCAGGATATAAGGGTGGCCGCAAGAAAGGGGAAACATACCACAAGCTGGGTAACACTCTTAAAGATGGACATAGGCGGATACGTTGTGGACACGCCGGGGATAAGGGAACTCGGGCTCTGGGACATCAGAGAACCTGACGTTGCCGAGTTTTTCCGGGATATCTGGGAGATTGGAAAGGGCTGTCATTTTTCGAGGTGCACCCACAGCCATGAACCTCGTTGCGCGGTAAAGGCGGCCGTAGAGCAGGGCACCCTTGACGAAAGACGTTATGGCAGCTACCTGAGAATCCTCGCCTCCACAAAGGAAAAACAGACCCGCTAGAGATTATCCTACCTGAAAACATTGCAGCAAGCACAGAAGTGCCTTAACTACCAGACCGGTCATATACGCAACACAATATGACAACGCCCGCCGCGCCACATAAAATAAATCCTTGACGCTTTGTTTACAATATGATTAGAATCCCCCGTAGACATGCCAACCAAATCCACGGTCTCCTCCAAACGCGTCCAACCCAGGGTAACGGTGATAGGCTCCGGTACCGGGGTTCCCTCGTTATCGCGCGGTTATCCGTCAATCCTTGTCAGGGCGGAGGGCGAGATTATGTTACTCGATACGGGCCCCTGTACCCTGGCAAGACTGCTTCACCGGGGGGTCACTTACGTTGACATAGACAGGGTCTTTTACACCCATCTGCATCCTGACCACTCCGCGGGTATGACGTCAATGCTCTTTGCCATGAGAAACGCCGAGCCAAAACGGACAAAACCGCTGCGTGTGTTCGGCCCACCCGGCTTAAAGGGGTTTTACGAGGGTCTGAACCAGTTATACGGGAACGCCCTGACACCAAAGTCGTACGAATTAAACCTCACCGAGCTGTCTGAAGAGGAGACAGCGTTTGACGGCTGGAAGGTAAGGACGAGCCCGATGGCACACATGGTCCCGACGATCGGTTACCGTCTGGAATTCTCGACAGGCGAAGTACTCGCTTATTCAGGAGATACGGATTACTGTGAGAACATCGTAAACCTGGCAAAAGGGGCGGACGTCCTTGTGCTGGAATGCTCCTTTCCGGAAGACCTGAGGGTCGAGGGCCACCTTGTGCCCTCCCTTTGCGCCAGGGTCGCACGTGAGTCCGGTTGCAGGAGGCTGGTGCTCAACCACTTTTATCCGCAGTGGGAGGGGCGTGACATATTAGAGGAGTGCGGGAGATTTTACGACGGCGAGATAATCCTGGCAGAGGATTTTGTAGAACTGCCACTGTAGAATGAAGCAGGGGGAAAAAACTTGACGGGCAAAAACGTAAAGGCGTTACTAATAATAGATATGCTGAACGACTTCGTCGTAAAGGGGGCGCCCCTGGAGGTGCCCGGGGCCAAAGGCATAATCGGCAACATCAGAAGACAAATAAACAAGGCCCGGCGCAACGACATCCCAATCATATATTGCTGCGACAGCCATTTGAAGGATGACCGGGAATTCGAGGTATGGCCACCCCACGCCGTAAGGGGCAGCCGTGGCGCAGAGGTAGTAGACGAACTCAAACCCCGTCCGGAAGACATTGTAGTATACACAAAAACGTACTCCAGCTTCTACCGCACCACATTGGACAAGACGCTCAAGAGACTGGGGGTGCGACACGTTATTTTAACGGGTGTAGCGACCAACATCTGTATCCTCTATACCGCTGTCGATGCCTACATGAGGGGTTACGAGGTTAGCGTGCCGGAGGACTGTGTGGCTGCGTTCAGGGCAGAGGATCACCGGTTTGCCCTGAGACAGATTAACAAGTTACTCAAACCCTACAGGTCTTTCCCGTAAAAGCCATCCAGGCCAACAGACAATCACACCCTGACCTTCATACAGATTAGACGAAAGACACCAGGCCCATGCAGTGTGTCTTGTGGAAGCAAAGCCGGCGGAAATTTTCCCGGTATACCTGGTATACTATCTGAAGTGTAACATCTTAAGGCGGTGAGAGTGCGGCGATGTTAAAAAAAAGGCCCACTTTGCAAGACTTCGCACAGTGGGCCTTTTTTGAAGGCAAGGTCTTTACTTCTTGGCAAAATTTCTAACGACCTGTAGCAACTTCTTCATCATATTCTCTGTCTGTTTACCCCTGTAGCTGGGCATCTTGTCTTTTCCGCCCAGCATGGTCTCCATGAGCTGTTCGTCCGTCCTGGATCCCTGCCACTCTGCGTCCGTAAAGTCAGGTACACCGGCCTGTTTCCCAAAGGTCGTGCCCACGCCACCGTTTCCATGGCAGTAGCAGCATGTTTCCTGCGGAGCAAACGAGCCCTGAACCGAACCGCTGCCAAAGATGTAATATACGCTCTTTTCAGGGTTGCCTCCTACGAGGTCTTCATCTGCGACAGCCAGGGGACAAAAGGCAAGGCAGAAGACCAAAAGGGAGACACCGACTAGAAATGCGCTTTTCATATCTCAAAACCCTCCTCTCAAAGGCGCGAATTTTTTTATACTAAAAGGCAGGAATAAGCCTAAGGGGCAAGCCCCGCCTCAGTCTGGTATATCTGGTGGCAGCTCCTGCAGGAAAGGAAGAGGAATCTGTAGGAATGTCCTACGTCTTCTATCAGCCCAACCTTGTCTCCCTTTGCCCTCTCTGCTATATGACCGGCGTGGATTGCTACGCTCTGGCTCAGTGCCTTCGTGTTAGCGTCAATATTAGCATCTTTGATACGTGCTTCTTCATTTGCCTTTATGTTGGCTCCGGCGCTGCGGATAGTTTCATAGTCCGCGTCGCTTAACTCTTCCGGGAAGTAACCTTTCAGGCGGTTAATCTTCTGGAATTCCTTGGCCGAAGCCGCACAAAGCTCTTTCGACGTAGCAGCATAGCTACTTGCAGCCATGGCACAGACAAAAAGCAAGGCCAGGCTTGCAACGAGAAATCTTTTAATCAGCATTTATCCTCCTCCTTCTTAACTGAAGAACCCTCCTCTTAATTCTATGTCATAGCTCCCGTAATGGTATGAACCAACGCTGTCTCCCCCCCACTTCCCTACTGCGGCAGAGAGAATTGCGAATGAAAGCAAGCGGAGATTCGACGCAACACCCTACCATCCCTTAACATGCTAGTCAAGAAAAAATTTGTTGTGAATCCTCTGCGCATACCAACCTTGCCTACTTGGGGGGAGACTGGCCGGGATAAAGATTCGTATATATCTGTATTCCCAAGTGGTTATGACAATTCTTACAGCTGTTGCGAAGCCTGCCGAAGGAGTACTGAATGTCTTCGTAGGCGCCCACGTATCTCTCATTGGCCGCCTTATAAATCTCGTCGGCCCGCTTTTTCATCTCTTTCGAGAGTTTTAAGTACTCTTTGTCCTCGGGGGGCACAAATTTCTTAATAACCTTCTCTGCGCGCTTGGAAATGACCTCCCCTGTCTTAAGCAATATTTCCCAGTCCCTGGCTGAAAGGACGTAATAACCCATCATCTCCTGGGCGGCCTTGTAATGCTTGTCGATTCCTTCCATCAATTCTTTCAATTCCTTGTTCTTGGGGTATTTCGGCTTTTTCTCCTCGTCGCCCAGGGCCAGGCCGGTCAAGAACGTTGTGGACGTAAAAAACGTGAACATGGCTAAAAGAATGATTGTATAAAAACCCCTGTTCTTTATACTCATTCCCAGGTCCATAATCGGCAAGTTCTCCTGCTGGATTCAATAGCTGCATATACACCCCCGCCAAATGGCCGAGTATACTACTAATTTGCCACCCGCAAATCAACAAAAAAGACGGTCCTCAGCCGGATACAACTTACCGCACTTGAAAAAAACGCCGAATAGAATATAATGTCGCTAACCCTTTTTATCAGCACAAGAAACAAGAGGCGTTTCTACTGGAATAAGTACACATGAAGTGGTCTAAAACCCTTATACCTACGTTAAAAGAAGACCCCTCAGAGGCTGAGATTGCCAGCCATAAGCTCATGATAAGGTCGGGGGCTATAAGGAAACTCCTTTCAGGCGTCTATTCATACCTGCCCCTGGGGACAAGGGTACTGAATAAGGTGGTAAAGATTATTAGAGAGGAGATGGACAGGACCGGTGCAGTAGAGGTTTACCTCCCCGCCCTCCAGCCGCTGGAACTGCTGGAAGAAAGCGGCCGGATTGACGTCTTTGGGCAGGACCTCATAAGCTTCGCGGACCGCCACGGGAGGAAGATAGCCCTTGGCCCAACCCACGAGGAGGTAATCACATATTTAATCCGTAACGAAATAAGCTCATACAGGCAACTGCCATTAACACTCTACCAGATACAGATGAAATTCAGGGACGAGGTCCGGCCCCGCTTTGGCGTCCTGAGAAGCAAGGAGTTCCTCATGAAGGACGCTTACAGCTTTGAGGTAGACGAAGAAGGGCTGGAAGTAAGCTACAGAAAGATGTACGACGCTTACTGCAGGATATTTGACCGGTGCGGGCTGAATTATATAGCCGTAGAGGCCGACTCCGGGGCGATGGGAGGAGACGTATCCCACGAATTTATGGTGCCTTCCGAGGTGGGAGAGGATTTGTTGGCAAGGTGTGAGGGGTGCGGTTACAGCGTCAATAATGAGAGGGCTGAGCCGGCACCCTTACACCCCGAACAGAGCAGGCCGGAGGAGATGAGCAGCGTCTCCACCCCTAACGTGACCACTATAGAGCAGGTGAGTAAATTCCTGCAAGTGCAACCTGATAAATTGGTTAAGACGCTTATATATAAGGTGGGGGACGAACAGGTCGCCGTCCTGGTCAGGGGAGACCACGAAGTAAACGAGGCGCGGCTGGTAAAGGTGCTCGGTCAGGATGGCATCGCTCTGGCCGACGAGGAGACCATCGTCAACATAACGGGAGCGCCCATGGGTTTTGCCGGGCCGGTAGGACTTGACATACAGATCATTGCGGACCAGGCCGTCTCGGTCCTCAAGAACTGTGTCACCGGGGCGAATAAGGCGGACACTCACCTTGTGAACGTAAATCCAGGACGCGATTTCAAGATTAATCGTGTGGATAACCTTAGATACGTCATCGATGGCGACAGGTGTACAAAGTGTGGAGAGAAATTAGTAATCTCCCATGGGATAGAGGTCGGCCACGTGTTCAAGCTGGGCACCAAATATAGCAAGGCCTTTGACGCGAAATTCCTTGATTCCAGCGGTGTGCAAAGGCCCATACTGATGGGCTGCTACGGAATAGGAGTAAACCGCATTATCGCCGCACTTATAGAAAACTCCCACGATAAGGACGGCATCATCTGGCCGCTTGAGATAGCCCCGTACCAGGTACTTGTGCTGCCGCTGAACGTAAATGATGAGGCGTGCATGAACGCGGCCCTCAGGCTTCATGATGAACTGGAGGCAGCCGGCGTTGAGGTACTCTTAGACGATAGGGAGCAGCGTCTGGGGGCAAAGTTCAAGGATGCCGACCTCATTGGTATTCCCTACAAACTAGTGCTCGGGAAAAAATTCCAGGAGGGAGGCGAGGTTGAAATACAGTCCAGAAAGGGTGGAGAGGCCTCGTTTGTACCACTGGAGGCGGCAGTAACGGAGATGAAGAAGCGATTGGACCGCTTGACATAACACTATTTGCAAAGAATTCAATCTATGGGCAGCACACGTCCTGAATTGGCGGTAAATCTCATTATCGGAATGCTTTCCGGAGATGAGCACCTGTTCGAGATAGGCGAGACAAGGTTAAAGGATGAATTCGGACCCGTAGACCAGGCGAGCGACATCTTTCCGTTTGATTTCACCGACCACTATGAAAAGGAAATGGGCAAGGGCCTTTCGCGCAAATTCATCGGCTTTGAGAAACTGATAAAGCCAAAAAAAATAGCCTCAATCAAGGTCTTCACTAATCAAATAGAAAAAGACATCGCCGCAATGCGTCTGCCCGTAAGCCGCCCGGTGAACCTGGACCCCGGCTACATAGGCGGCGGCAAGCTGGTGCTGGCATCCACAAAGGACCATGCCCATCGCATCTGTCTCGGAAAAGGTGTCTACGCAGAGGTATGCTTGAGATATATTGGAGGACGTTTCGTACCGCTTCCATGGACGTACACCGATTACAAATCCAGAGAATACCAGGAATTCTTCTCCAGGGTAAGAAAGTCTTATCTGGATAAGCTGGAGAGACAGGCCGTAAAGGCATAATTACAACAGAGGATACAGATGATGCAAAAAGTGCTACTACTGCTTAAACCCGACGCCGTCCAGCGTAGACTTATCGGGAAAATTATTACCAGGTTCGAGGAGAAGGGCCTGCAACTAGTCGGCATAAAATTGGTTAAAATGACCGAGAAACTGGCCAGAGAAAACTACAGACAGCACAAGGGAAGAGATTTCTATGAGCCGCTTATCAGGTACGTGACCTCAGGTCCCGTTGTAGTAATCGTTCTCAAGGGCAAGGAGGTGGTGGAAATAGCCAGGAAGATGGCAGGTTTCACGTTTGGCTCAAAGGCAGAACCCGGCACTATACGTGGAGATTACGCCGTCTCAAACCGTTTTAACCTCCTCCATGTATCCGACTCCAAAGAGGCGGCTGAGACCGAAATAGGCATCTTTTTCGGCGAAGACGAACTGGTGGAGTACGATGCCGCAGACTACTCTTGGGTCTACGATACGTCACAGGGCAAGATAATCTAGACAGCCAGGTGCAATGTTTTTTGTGCACCGAAACCAAAATAATGCAGGTACTTTCGCTGATTAGGAACCACTAACTGTTGCCGTCACAGCACTTAAGGGTGTATCATCTAATTTATGCAATTGGCATGGAAATTGTATATTAAGTCAAGAGCATGAAAAAGGTACTTCACAGCTTAAAGATGGCCGCACCCAATATTTGTTCAATGGCTAACTTGGGTTGCGGCTTTGCGGCAATTGTCGCCGTTATCCACGGACGGTATGAAATAGCACCGTGGTTTATAATTATAGCCATGGTGTTTGACGCCTATGACGGCAAACTGGCCCGTTATCTTAATGCCACAAGCAAGCTGGGCAGTGAGCTTGATTCCTTCTGTGACCTCGCCACATTTGGCCTGGCACCGGCCCTGCTGGTTGGCGCTATTCTCAGCAAGAGCCATCCCATACTGGGATGGGTCCTGGGCTTTTTATTCGTTTCGGCCGCGATATACCGGTTGGCAAGGTTTAACGTAATGCAGGCCGAGAACAATGATGCCCGGGAATTTAACGGCCTGGCAACCACCGGGGCGGCTGGTATGATTGCGGCGCTACTCACCCTTAACCTATACCTGACCGGCAAATCTGATATCGGCTGGATAATCGGTGTGCTGCCGGTCATCACGGTTGTTTTGTCATTGTTGATGATATCCAACATAAGATTTCCAAATTCCATGGATTTCGCCGACAAGCAGTTCAGGTCACCTTTGTATGCCACCATCCTGTCAGGGGCAGTGGTGGTTTTTGCCTGGATACCTCAGGTGGTGCCTAGCGTGCTGTTCACCCTCTACATTGCCGCGGGATTTCTGGGCATAATAAAAGACAAGGTACACATCAGATTATAGCCTCTGGCCTTTTTGCCACCCCCCCGGCCTTGCACCTCCGACCTGCCGTTCGCCTCAAAATCTCTCTTAAAGGTACAGTTTTAAACACCGGCCCCGTCATTATTCATTATAGAATCTACCCCCTCCCTCAGGAACGACTCCAATCAAAGTAGTTTTATTTATTATTTGAAACGTCTGTAAAAACTGCTCTAATATTCTGTGTTTCTCTGGTTGCCAGAACTACGGTAAAAGAGTTGCAACACTGGCCTGGTCTGTCCGGCCCGTCAGACTTGGACTCAGCACGGGGAACCGGGAAGGGACTGAGCTGGTGCGTTCTGTATTGAGCTAAATCTGCAAGAAATGTACATTTTGTGTTTTTACTATTGGGGGTTTTGTTATGAAAATGGAACTACGACCAAAGGCCTTGGACAAACTTTATAAGCGAAGAAACAGAATTGAGATACCCGAATATCAACGTAGCGAAGTCTGGTCTAAGGTAAAGAAGCAGAAATTTATTGACACAATTTTCAAGGGGTGGCATGTACCAAAATTATATTTCCGCAAAATAGATAACGAAACTTTTGAGTGCGTCGATGGACAACAACGATTGAACGCAGTTTTTGACTTTTACGAAAATAAGCTTCCACTTCTTGAGGAGCAAGCGAAATTGTACAAAGGCGAATACTATAAAGACTTACCAGCTTCGGTAACTGATAGCTTTGATGATTTTCTTCTACAAATAGAAGAAATTGAAGCTGACGCAGAAGAAGAAATAGACGCTGAAATAGAGGAACTATTCAAAAGACTACAGTTAGGAGTACCACTTAATGCACCAGAAAAGTTAAATGCAATTGGAGGGGGGCTTCGAGATTTTCTGAAGGAGCTGTCGAAGCATACATTTCTAAAGAATAAGCTTGTAACGAAAGATACACGTTACACATACTTAGATATTTGTTCAAAGGTTGCGCACCTAGTAATTTACGGTGCTCATCGCAACATGCGCTTTGACGAATTAGAGAAAATGTACCAGGACAACCGTGACTTTTCTAGTAACACGGCAATAGCTAAAAAGTTGCTCGCTATCTTTAACTTCCTTGATAAGGCATTTCCCAAAAAAGCGGACGTTTTAAGAAACCGTGCCACGTTAATTTCTATATGTCATATCATTTCTGAACTCTCTGAAGCACATTCATTAAAAGGACTAGAATCAAAATTTAGAAAGTTTGTTGAAGAATTTTCAGAGAATCTTCGAAATGAAGTCGAAAAAGGGTCTAGGGCAACTGACAAGGATCTTCTCGATTACCAAGCAGCTATCAGCCACGGTGTTGCAGACCGAGAGTCTGTAAACAAAAGATTTGATATTTTAGCTAGAAAACTTGTCCTGTTCGATCCAGCATTTGCTTTTGTTTTTTCAGGTAGAGGGCAAATTGGAGGAACAGTTGAGAATGGCCTCTCGGAAATGGCGGAAAAAATACAGAACTTAGTTTACGAGTGCAATGAAATCTATCGCGCTTCAAATGGAGAAGATTTAATAAAGCAAACAAATAAAGTAACAAAGACTCTGATTAATTTAGGAAAACCTATTGATAATACACATTCATACGAAGACTTTATAGACGATCTTTACAAGACATTCTACGAAGGCAGCGGAAGTGGCAATAGATTAGGTAGTAAAAAACCCGAGATTGTTAAAGATCTTAATCTTTTAAGAATGGCTTTACGCCATGATCTTAATCATGGAAAGCTACCGAAAATACGAACTAAAGAGAAAAAAGTAGGAGACACGATAAAGAAATATTCGGGGAAAAATAACATTGGACTTCTAGATGAAAATAGACTTAAGGCGATGCAATTAAAAATATTAGACTCAGTTAGAAACATGCTAGAGAATGTTAAGATAAAAATCGCCTCCTAGTATTCTCTATAAGTTCTATTTTCTATAAATTACAACAAAGATGACAAGAGGAAAAACTGCATTAGGCATAGAGGTCCTGGACGCGGCGAGGGAAACGGTTAAGGAGTCGATAGAGTACGCCGGCTCTCTCAAGGGTTGCCGGTATGCGGACATCCGGCTCGGCCTCGTGGCGTACAAGTCTGCCAGCTCCGAGAACGGCAGCCCTAAGGGCATGGAGGAAGAGGTGAATATTTCCTTCGGTGTCAGACTGGCGGCCGGTGAGATGCCGGCATGGGGCTATTATGGCCAGCCGCTCGGAAAGGCCGACATGAGGAGACTCCGTAAGATATTTCGCGCGGGCATAAAAAAGGCCCACCAGCGGGCCGTGGCTAATTCCAGGAATAAAATCGCGATGAGAGACCTGGCGCCGTCTTTGGCGCCGGTACGGCTCGCGCCGGTCGAAATATGTCAGGACGTTATACCAGCCGTCTTTGACGAAGACCCCCGTGACGTTCGACTGAAAGAGGTGCTCGCGCTCAGCGTCAAGACGACAAAGGCGATGCAAGCCGTCTCACCAGACGTCAAGTATGCCATGATTGGCGTGGCGACGGGGCTTTCAAGGGAACTGTTTTACAGCACGGAGGGGGCCGCTATCGACCAGTCCGCCGCCCTTACCCAGGCACAGTTTTTTGTAGTGGCCAGGAAGGAAGGTGCGGTGCCTGAGGCATTCGCAGACCATCTGGGCGCGCACGGGGGATGGGAGGTCATAAAGGGGAAAAACGTCTACGGCAAGAACCTCGTGGATTTTGCCCTTGAACGCACCGGGGATACGGTCGAACTGGCAGGGGCCGAGTTTCTCCCCTCAACGGACGAACCTGTTGTGGTCGTAACAGACCCGCATTTTAACTCCCTGCTGGTACATGAAGTCATCGGACACCCGACCGAGGCCGACAGGGCGCTGAAGATGGAGACCGCCTACGCGGGCAGGTCGTGGCTGCTGAGAGGTCTTGCGGACGGCGACAACGAACTCGGCAAGCGGATAGGCTCCGAACTCCTGACAGCATTCTCAGACCCGGACCTGGAAGGTTACGGGCACTACAAATACGACGCCGAGGGCACTCCTGCCAGAAAAATAATACTGATAGACAAGGGCATATTGAAGGGCTTTATGAACGGCAGGGAGAACGCGGCCATACTGGGTATGGAACCCAACGGTTCGATGAGGGCGACGGAGTGTCAATACATGCCGCTGGTGAGGATGACAAACACCGTAGTCGCCCCGGGCGGCAGGGACCCTCAGGACATCATTGCAGAGGTGAAGGACGGCTACTACGTGGTTAATAACCGCATACCCTCCATCAGCGAATCCAGGGAGAATTTCAGGATATCCGCCCAAAAGGTCTATAAGATAGAAAACGGCAAGCTGGTAAAGCTGTACCGGGGCGGAGGGATAAGCGCGGACTCCAGAGACTTCTTCATGAACATAGACGCCGTCGGCAATGATTTTAAGATGTTCCCCATACCAAACTGCGGCAAAGGACAGCCCATGCAGGTTATGAAGGTGGGCAACGGCGGCCCCACCCTCAGGAGCAAGGCCCGGATGACCGGAGAGTACAAATGACCGGTACAGGTATAGATGACCTGAGAGACTGCGTGAGCAAGGGACTTGAGGCCACAAAGAAGGACGGGGTTGAGATTGAGGTCTTTGCGTCATGGAATGAGCTTGTAACCATGCGGATTAATTACACCTCAGACATCCCCTCAATGGGCCTGCAGGAGCCAAAGTCCAACCAGTCATTTGGCGTGGGCGTGCAGGCGGCCTTCACGGATAAGGGCAAGGTGACGGTTGGTTTCGGGAGTGAGTCCAATAACCTTCACCCCAGGGCCGTCAGGGAGGCCTTCCGGAAGGCAAGACGCTGCCGGCTCTCCGACCCGGACTTTCATTCATTGCCCTCTCCCGCGGGGACACCTACACTCTCAGACTACCACGACCCCGCGGCCATGGAGGTGCAAGACGCCGACGTGGTGGAACTGGGATGGAAGGCACTGAAGGGGGCGCTTGAGGCGTACAAAGAAAGAGGTATCACCAAATCAATAATCGTAGGCGGAGACGTATGCATCCTGAAGGAGAAAATGGCCATAAAGAGCACCATGGGGATAGAGGAATTCGACGAGTCAACCATCCTGACCGCCACGATAACCACAATGGTAGAAGACGAAGACGTTAAGGGCACCGGGTGGAGTACCAGTACCCATCTTGAGGGGTTTGACCCGGAGGCCGCGGGACGTGAGGCCGCGGAGAGTGCGATACGCACCACGGGCGGCGAGAGGATAGAGCCCGGCGCCTACGAAGTGGTTTTTGGCAGGCAGCCCGTGACCGACCTGGTATCTCACATAATAGCGCCGTCGCTCAGCCTCTCCTATGTAAATGCCTCCAACACCCCTTTCCTCGGAAAACTGGGCAAGGAAATATGTTCATCAAACCTGTCTATATACGACCACGGGGCCCTGCCGGGGCAAGTCGCCAGTAAGAAGATTACCTGCGAGGGACTGCCCACGGGCAGGACTGATCTGGTATCAAACGGCCTGCTCGTAGGATTCCTCGCCAACCACTATCTGAGTCAAAAACTTTCAGGCCCCGCGGCGGCCTTTGAGCCGAGGAACGGCTTCAGATTCCACGCCGTGGGCAGAAACAACGACATGCGGGCGGCAATATCTCCCACCAATATAGTGGTGGAGGGCAGGGAAGAGGTATCCTCGGAAGAATTGCTTTCCGGCATAAGAGAGGGCCTGTACATAGGGAGGATATGGTACACGTACCCGATAAACGGGATGGCCGCCGGAGATTTCACCAGCACCATCATAGCGGACTCTTTTTTAATAAAAGACGGAAAGTTGTCAACACCCCTCAAACCAAACACCATAAGGATTAACAGCAACATAAGCCACATCCTGAATAACGTCCGTTCCGTGACCAAAGAGAAAAAAGCCACGCTGGTGTGGGCGGCCGAAGAGGCTGTGATTGCGCCGGAGATAAGGGTGACGGGGGTAAGGCTGGACGGTATTGCAACCGCTTAAAAGCCCCACCTTTTGCCCGCCTGAGATTTGGTGTAAGTTAGTTTTTTTTATGTTTGACTTTTCTGTAATGTGATAATTATAATCGTTCTCAAGGTTTGGAGTTGACGGATGAAGTATCTCCTAACTAATTAAGAATACCGGCAGGCATAGTGGTCGTAGATTGATAAGTCAATAAAGGGGGGGAGAGCTGGGACTTGTGCAATCCATAATAAAGAAGCGACTGGCATTGTTTCTTCTCTTAGTTCTTTTTTTATCAACATCCTTGGGTGAAAGCGTGAGTTTTGGCAAGTGTCAGAGATATGTAAAAAAGACTGGGGGACGCTTAGAGGTGGACCTTGGGGGAGGCTTTGGCCTCTTCAAAGGGCAAGTCGGTGTAAAGATCGGCCCTGCTGAAGTAAAGAGACTGGCCGATACCTCCCTACTTAGTCTTGATATCGTCCAGCACTACTATTGCATGCAGGCCGAAGAGGCAAGAAAGCGGGCAAAAAAGACTAGGGATGAAGGTGAAAAAATAACTTTCACCAAGCGTGCAAACGATATGCAGGAAAAAAGGGATGAAGTCTTTAATACACTTTTAGAACTGAACAAAAAACTTTCAGAATTCTCACTTAAGCCATCAGATTCTGAAAAGATTACATCAGACCTCGTTGACTCATTTAGAGAACATAAGAAGGAAGTTTTTGAATACGGGGAGGGAATTTCAGACAAGAATGTGACGACAGCCTTAAAAGAGTTACATCTGGCTTATGATGAGGCAAGCCCTTTTCTAATAAAGATGGAAATAACCGACCCTCCCGATGGAGAGAAAGTTGGAATGACTTATATCGTGAAAGGAGAGGTTTCAGATCCGACCTATCAGGTGTATGTATTAGTACACCCCCTCATGACGGACACTTGGTGGGTACAAACCATTCCAGAGGTCAGCCCTGATGGCACCTGGCGAACACGTTGCTATTTTGGGACAGAAACGGCAGGTATAGGTGAACCTTTTGAGATAATTGCCCTAGCCGCCACTGAAAAGAATCTATTACATAGCGGACAGACAATACCGGTAGGTAGGCTTCCAGAAACAGCTATTAAATCAAGGATTATACAGGTAGAACGTACTCAATAGCGAAATAAAGTCGTTTTAATGCCTCCCTACTTATGCTACATCTTCATTGGCGTGCCTTAACTATATAGGGCAAGGCGGGAGAATAGGGAACTCGTCATGATGGGCAATCTGAGTCCAGCGTTCAAAGATCATGACCTGTTGCTGCGTGAGGCACCTAAGTTCCGGTCTGATCCTTCCCTTGTGCTGATCTTTGAGAAGTTCCCAAACAGGAATGACCCGTTATGCCTTGACCCCTTGGTCATAGTTCGGCGCTTCCTTCTTGACGTTGGTGGGAGACTGCAGGCAGGGACGTTAGGAGAGTTGGCAATCTTGATGACGATGGAAGCATCCGCAAACAACGTGAAGGTTTCATACGTTTGAATTTTGGCAAACAGACCGCCCAACGAGGCGCTGCACCTGACCGCTATTCCGCTGCGCTCCATAGCGGCAGGTGAGCTTTGTCGTTGGGCAACAAGAAAAAGGAGGAACCGCAATGATCAAGAAGCAAGTGTTCACTATTGCTATAGCCATGATGATGGTATTCCTTATCCTTGGCAGCGATAAGACTATGGCACAAAAGGTTGAGGCATCTGCGAAAACTTCAGAGAAAGCAACCAAAGCTAATTCAGCAGTTCTTACAGCGGGCGGAACCGCATATGTGCGAGTCAAGCAGTATTTCACATTGTCTGGTGAACCGACCGTGAGAGACTCTCTTGGAGGGATCGGGTATGTGCTAAAGAATTTGAATCCAGCGGGTGCTGTAGCAATTATCGCAAAGCCGACAGAAAACGACGCCACCTTTTCCTTTGGCGATGCAGTAACGCTAATTGAGAAGAAGGACGGTCTTCCCACTATGTGGCTTGTGGCCAAAGCTCAGACAAAGGTTTGGATACCTGCTTATGTCCTCACAGCTAACAAGGCAGAGATTGATTTTTTGAAGGAGAATAACAGGATTCCAGAAACAATGTCTTACATCTATGATGACGAAGGGCGGAAAGTGTGGGGTGTTTTCATTGGTGGGTTCGGCAACAGCTTTGTCGTAGATTCTTACGGCATGGTGTTAATGGCTTACGCAGAAGGCACAAGTCCCTTCGCTATCAAAGGCAATGCAGTTGTATTTGATGAGTCGGTGATGAAAAAGACATGGGAAAAGCCTCCTGTATTTAATAGCGCAAAAAAGGCATTTAAGCTAACTCCATCCTGTTTGTATTATTGCGTTTCTGAAGGTGACAAGTCAGCTTTTGAGTGTATAGACTTGGTCGAACTTAAGATCTCTAAGTAATATCAATAATGGCCTTGAGAAATTAAAGGGGACGGAAATTAGGGGTGGTTATGGCATATAGGCTCCAGCCAGATGTGAGCCAGCCTGGTAGGGTGGACAGTGTCCACCCTTGTACAAAACTAACGCCAAACAAATAGGAGAAAAGTAATGAATCAAGTAGTTAAAGAAACCAAGTTCATCGTGTTGCCAAAGAACCAATTTTGGACAAATTCCGCCCACACCTTTTGCCCACCCGGCAGATGTTGTCTATAAGGGGGTAGCCGTAAGTCTTTGTCAGTAAAGGTTCGGCGCGTGGTTCAGCCTGGTTAGAGCGCGGCGTTCGGGACGCTGACTTCAACCCTTTTTAGAATCGTTTCCCGGCGTCTGAAAAAACTAGTAACCATATTCCCCCTCTTCCTCCAAGATGACTTCCTTTCTGTATCGCGAAACAATGCCGCTCCTGGTCACAATGCCTACAAGTTTCTTCGGGTCTTCCTCGCTTACCACAGGCAGGCAATTGGCATCCAGCATTCCGAACTCCGCGAATACGAAAAACAAATTGATCGGCTCATCTATAAACTCTACGGCCTTACGCCGGAGGAGATTAAACTTGTTGAAAGCTTCTCTAATTCCTGACCATGAAAAAAAATTTAGCGAAAAGCGAAAGACATTTAAAAACACTTACGACACGAGAGGCGTCAGAAAGCACCCACCTTTTGCCCGCCTGGGGTTTGTTGTTAGTATGTTCAATTCTCTGCTAAAAGGCAGTAAAGTGGAGTCCAAATGCGTTTATTGTGGGAGCACGGAAACTCACTATGCGTTGCGAGGAATGATTACGGTTCCTGCTCCCAGTGAAAAATGTACCTCACTACCCTCAGTCAGCCACTCCTTTGAAAAGGTAGTAAGCTTGATGTTGTCATACTGCAGGACATATTGATAAGTAGCCCCTATATATGCCCTTTTACGAATCCTCCCCTTATATTTTCCATCCTTGCCAAGCTGGATAGAGTCGGGGCGAAAAAGGAGCAAGACCTTGCCTCTTGTTAACCCTTTTGTATTACACCTTAATTGACCAAAGGGTGTGTCTACTAAATCCTTGTTAACGGCCTCAGCCTCGAGAATATTAGAGTCTCCAACAAACCTTGCTACAAATTCTGTGGAGGGATGCGAATATATCTCCTCAGGAGAGCCTATCTGCTCTATCCTACCATGGTTCATCACGGCAACCTTACTGGCTAGAATAAAGGCCTCTTGCTGATCATGGGTAACATAAAGTGTGGTTATCTTTAGTTCTTCCTGTAATCGTGGTATCTCTACCCTTAATTCTTCCCGCAGGTGTACATCCAGATTAGAAAGTGGCTCATCCATAAGCAGCATTCTGGGCTCAGGGGCAATAGCCCTACCTATCGCCACTAACTGCTGCTGACCACCAGAAAGACTGGAAGGATAGGTACCTCCATATTTTTCTAATTTTAACTTATTGATTACATCCTCAACTCTTTTCTTCCTGGCAAGCCTACGAATACCGACCGCCTTGAGACCAAACTCTATATTCGCCTGAACCGTCATATGAGGCCATAGGGCCTGGTCCTGAAACACCATGCCTAGATGTCTAGCCGTCGGCGTCATCTTGTTTCTGCCCTTGGTACTGGCCAGTCTGCCATCAATCCAAATCTCTCCTTCGTCAGGTGTTTCCAATCCCGCTATCATCCGCAAAGTGGTAGTCTTGCCACAACCTGTTGGACCCAAGAGTGCCAATGTTTCACCTTCCTCAATACTAAAGGTTATTTTGCTAACTATGGGCACTCCTTTAAATCTCTTGGAAACTCCCTTTAAAACCAGCATAGCCGTGTTCTAACCAGATGAATAATGCCTAAGAACATCCCTACCGGCACAAGCACTATAACTACCAACAATACGGAGACGGCAGCTACGACATTTGTTGGGCTGTTTGCCATTACAGTAAACAATGCTATGGGAAGTGTCTCCTGACCAGGTGGATATACCAGAATGGTCGTCCCAATCTCTCCTACACAAAAGATAAAAGAGAGAAGCCAGGTAATCATAATGCCACTCCCTACAAGGGGTATAAGTATCTTTCCCTTAAGTCTCCACCAGCCTGCCCCCGCGACCTCAGCGGCATCTACCAAATTATTAGGGACCTGTCTGTAAGAATCTGCCATGGTACGCGCCGCAATAGGGGCAAACCTGGCTACGTAACCTATAATAATTATAATAAATGAGCCATACACGAATTGGGAAAATCCATCCGGCCTATTCCACAGTCTTATCAGGCCTACACCAATTACAGTGCCTGGTATGGCAAATAACATTACCATGGAGAATTCCATACCCTTACCGATGTAAATCCTAGCCTTTTCAGAAAAATAGCCTATGGCTAGTCCCAATAGTGTGATGAGGCTTGCCCCAACAACACCAAAGACAAGGGTATTCATTATGCTTTGTCTCGTGAGTAAAAAAGCCTTCTTATAGGCATCCAGAGACCATGAATCCATTACCAATGTTACCAGTGGAAAGACTACCACCACTGCCAATATTAGACAGCAAGCAATGACACACGGTATCTTCCACCGTCCCAGGAGATATTTATATGTTCTAGTATTAGTTCCTCTTCCCAGGGCCTCAAATGACCTACCCTTTAAATATATCCTCTCGACCACCATAAGTGAGACAGTCACACAGACTAGTGGTATGGAAAGGGCCACCGCAGCTTTTTCGTTATAAAAGGCGCTAAATTGGGTAAATATCTGGGTAGTGAGTACCTTTATATCAAGTAGGAATGGCACACCAAACTCAGACAGCGTCAAGATAAACACAATAAGCATCCCTGAAAATATACCCGGAGCGGCAAGTGGAAGCAGGACTTTCGTTATAACTCTGCCTCTTCCTTCAAAGATAAGACCGCTTTCCTCCATGTGGGTACCCACCCTTGAGAAGCTTCCTTCTGCTATCAACATTATGACGGGAAAGAAGGACAGTCCCAGTACCATAGCCCCACCAAAGGCACTATACATAAAGCTGGAAATCATATCTGCCGTCACGAATGGTATGCCTGAAATGAGGTTGTTTAGCAGGCCAGTCTTTCCCAACAGGTCGGCCCAGGCGAGACCGTAAATATACGACGGTATAATAAAAGGCACAAGAAAAAGTATTCTGTAAATGCCCTTAAACGGTAAGTCGGTTTTGCCAAAGAGAAAGCCCGTAAATATCCCTAAGATAGTCGAAAGTGTTGTAGTTAAAAAAGCAAGAAGTAGTGAGTTAAGAAAGAACAGGCCTGTCTTGTAGTCTGTAAACACTTCTTTATAACTTGAGAAAGAGGGCCTTCTATCTACCACAAAAGAGTCTCCAAACATCCACAGTATAGGCAGAAATACTAGGAAGAAGATGAGTGCCGCGGTAAGACCAAAGATTATCTTCTTTGTAATGGATGCCTCCTATACTCAATAGCCGGACCACTTTTTTAGATATGGGTATATCTCTTCCAGCTTATTGGCTACTTCTCTGTAATCTACCTCGGATTCCTCTATATCCCTAATAGTGACTATGTTTTCTGGTCCCGTAACCCAGGGACGGAGGGGTATCTGCACACATTCTGCATGAGCAAGCTTTTCCTCTACCTCTGCGCTGAGCAGGAAATCTAATAGTCTTTTTGCATTCTCCGGATTTGGCCCATTCTTTATCATGCAGACCATATTGGGCATTAGAAGCGCCCCCATACCTTCCTGGTCAGGATAGATCATACCTACGGGAGCGCCTTCCAGCATAGCCACATTGACATCATCTGTATCGGTTATACCTGCCGCCACCTCACCTCTTGACACTAGCCTCCTCACCTCACCATTAGAGGAAACTATCCTGACATCATTGGCCTTTAACGCCTCAAAAAACTGCGTGGCCTCTTCGTCTCCCAGGATCACAAAGAGTGCGGCTGCATGGATGGTTGTGGTACCAAAAAGGGGATTTGCTATAGCCACCCGACCTGACCACCTAGGCTTTAGAAAATCGAATATAGATTTTGGTATTTCTTTGGGTTTTACCAAGTTTTTATTATAAATAATTGCTCGTACCCTGGCAGAAAAACCCGTCCAATAACCTTTCTCATCCTTGTATATGTCAGGTATATCTCTGGCATTAGGAGATTTGTAAGGTTCTAGCATACCCCTTTTCTCCAGGAGTATTGGCCTGACAGGGTCGCCGCTCCAGAATACATCCGCCTGCGGGTTACTTCTCTCGGCAATGAGGCGGTTGACTATACCGGTACTTTTTGCCTCCTCAGTATCAAAGATTGCTTTTACCTTAATACCACTTTCCCCCTCAAAGTCTTTAAGGACAGGCCCCGAAAAGAGTCTGTCCACAGAGGTATAGACCACCACTTCCTGACCCACTACTTCTACCTTTGACAAGCTCGAGAAAACTGTCAGAAAAATTAGCGTGACAAAATACTTTCCCATCACTCTAAAGCCTTCACAACAAGGTTATCAAAATAGGTAATGGAATCGGCCTTTGTCCAGAGGCCGATTTTGCCTTTCTCAAAAGTGTTATCTTTCACTTCTAAATAAAACCTATCATCGTAACAACACAGAATTTTATCTCCATTATTTATGATCTTAATGGTATGCCATTCTCCCGGTGTAACTTTTAGATGCGCTGAGTCTAGTTGCTTGCGATTACCATTTACCACTTTGTAAACCCGGAAGTTATTTTCTAAAGGATTGGCCCGGGCAACATAGTAGTTATCAGGGTCTTGATAACGCCAGATTGGGCCACCCCCTTGGTCTTCATCTCCTGATACAGCCTTGAACTTCACTTCTAGTTCAAGGTCACCATAATCTGTATTTTCGATCACAGCTAAGTTGAAGTGATAGCCAGAGTTTTCATTTGAGGTCTGTGCTAATACATGAGGCGGGGTAAGGGCAGTTTCATCCTCAATTATTTCCCAACAGCCAAGATTTCCCATACCAGTTACCTGATTTGAAAATCCTTTAGGTAACTTCCCAACGCTTTCTTTATCAAAACTCCATAATGGGTCTTCAGTTCCACCAACAAATCGTAAAGTAATTGCCTCCGGGGAGACCGAGTGTTCCCAGTAGAGTTCGTCGTCGAGAACAGCAATAGCGCAGATGTTATCTTTGGTTGAATCAATTACAGCGTCATCATTGTGACCTGTATTGAACTTGCGCGACAACTCCAGTGTCCATTTCTTTCCGTCATGCGTTCCTTTACCGAGAACATCCGCCAGGCTGCCGGTAGGCTGACGATGTTCAAAGGAATCTACTAACTTACCCTTAAAGGCTATTGGTTTGGATTTCAAGTGGTAGGAAGACGTTCCCCCATCCAGAATACGTGCGATATAGACCTTTCCATGTCCACCCATTGAGTATTCGTGCCCACCACGGATTGGTTTCTGACTGATAATGTGTCGCTTATCGTCCACCCAACCCACGGGGTTACCACGTCCAGCCTTCCAGTGCCATACATCTGCAGTGTACTCGTGAACCAATGTCAACATAGAAACGACGAAGTCCCCTGTCATGGGAAATTCTATGGCAAACTGATCATCAGGGTTCGATGGCCGTTCATAGTCTTTCTTCTCGTCGTTCCAGACATACGGATCCCGCAAGTCATCCCTGGTGTCATCAGGCCATTGAGCCATTACATAAAAGGCATCATTGGTATGAAGGGCACGAAGGACTACCGGTTTTGGGTCACCACCTCCTATAGCTTCCCTCACCATAACAGTGAGGGGGTTAGCTTTTTCCCAAATCTCATCCATCTTCCCGTCTATAATTGGTGGCGTCTTTGTATAAGAGGACTCCAAAACGGGAGGCGTAATCTCAGCGCTCCATCCATATTGAAAACACAGGTGTGAAAGAACAACTACTGATATTACAAATTTTATCATACTATGGCTCTTCCTCCTTTATTAGACTTGTTAGTATCAAGTATGGGCCTGCTGAAAATCTGTGTAGGTACAGATCGTGCCGGAGGCATCCCTCCTACATTTTTTGGCCCATTTTGGTGGTTCGGCAACAGCCTCATTTAACACACACATTTAAACCTGTTAAAACCCCATTTGCCATACCGATTCTAACCCCTTGGAAGTTGGTATTGGAACCCCTGGGTGCTTCAAGGTTTAACCTCCCATCTTCTCCTCCGGGCTGGCCTTCTCCCTGCAGTCTTGTTCCCCTATCATGTTATCCACCACCGCCTGCCAATCGGTGGCAATGTATTCTGTTTTCTCTAAAACCCTTTCCAACGGATGGCATAGAGAACATTTGTCCTTGAAGAGCAAAACACGTTCTTTCGCTTTCTCCTCTAGGGCAACAACGGTAAACAACAAGCCTGTTAAAAAGTGTACCCTCATGCCCTTTTCAGACCTTTATACAGGTATTCAAAAAATTGGATACCTTCCTCTAGCAGGATGTTATCCTCGTCATATATATCCATTATCCCCTTTAACAGGAGAATAACCGCCTTCGCCTCCTCCTTCCCATACTTACCATCCTTGAGGTCGGCATCGTGGACAATCCTAGAAATTTCCCATGCGGCAGGGTCTTTGATGCCAAACCTCTTTAGCATGGTCTCTATAGTGCAATCATCCCCATGATGACTGAATTCGACCCCCACCATGTCAAAAGGTATAAACCCGCCAGGCAGTGGGTCTCCTGCCTTTTGAAAAGAGAAATTGGCCTTGGGGTCAATAAACCTCCTTATAAACCAGGCAGTAGCTAACCTGTCCACATGAGGTCTTTTGCGCGTTATCCACCTTTTCTTCCGAAAATCCTCCTTCCTCAGTGGGGTCAACACACCGGGATGCTTTCTTTGTCTTTTAGCCTCTACAGCCTTTGTGCAACGGAGGAAGAGCTTCTTAGTCTCTTTAGCGAGCGGAGCACTGAAAAAGTCTATCTCCGCCAAAGTCTTTAGTTTTTTTTCTATAGGAGTTAGCTCCTTATTCAAAACATCTCCCTCGGCAGCTGTTTTTTCCTTCCCTCGAGTAATCTTTTTGAGGAGGGATTCACATGCCGTTATTATTCCCCGATAGTCCGCATCTCTTGCGGTATTAAAGAGCCCGATAATGTCTTGATCCTCTAGGTTCTCTATGCCGTTTGTCTTCACCAGGGTGGCCTCTCCCCCCACGGACTGAATCTCCTGGCCTAGCCATTGGAAGTTCTCGTAAGTCCTCTCAGTTAAAGGGAGGATATAAACGGAATTCTTCAGGGAAACTGCCCCAAGTTGCCTGAATTTCCGCCACAGCCTCATCCTTTCCTTAGAGGCCTTCACGGGTAGGCTGTACATCAACAAGATCCACTGTAGTGTCATGTTATACGTATACCATATGTAATAGATAATACAATATTTTAGTTGAATTCCACACAATGTCAAGTATAACACTTACATTGTTACTAAGTTACTAAACAGGTTGTATAAGGGGGAACCAAAAATGAGATGGGCCATATTCTTAATATTGACGCTTTTGCCATCCCTTTCCTTTGCACAGGGGGAATGGGGTGGGCCTCTGCAGTCCTTATCTCAACAGGAAAGGGTGGAAATGGTAACTCTCATATTTAAGATGCACGTATATGACCTTGACCAAGCAAAGCACAAGAAGTTCTGGGAAATAGCAGATTCCCATAAATGGTCCGAAAAAGAGTTGCCGGAGTTGTTTGATAGGCTTTTCGGCAGAGGTACTGTGCGCCAGCGGTATATGCTACGGGCGGTCCTTAGTGCGTATGAAAAGAAGAAGGATACAAAGAGTACTGAATTCCAGGAGTATGAGGCCAAATTAGTCAAGTTGGAAGTAATCGCCCCGGAGGAAATAAAGGAGTCCGATGAATTTATTTATAAAGTAGCTCACGGAGAACCCGTGGTAATTGAGGGCCTTTGGGGAGACCCTTGGGCAGAGCCCATATTCAACGATCATTGGGCAGAAAATTACCGCGCCAATCTTGACATCATAGATAAGTACCACAAACAATCCCTGCAACTTTTTGATAGGAACTGGAAGGGTGAGTAGAAAGTAATTCTTAATTGTTCCTACGGAAACATACTGAATTCATCGTCTACAAATTAAGCCGCTAAATTTCTCGCTAAATATTGGGCTAATTGGTTTCATAATTTTGTGCTTCCCTATTTCTTCTTCCAATATTACCTAAAATCTTGTATTTCTAGTTATTTACCTTATTCTTGAGAGTAAGCTCACAACAGTTAATGCGTTCGGGACGCTGACTTCAACCCTTTTTAGAGTCGTTTCCCGGCGTCTGAAAAAACTAGTAACCATATTCCCCCTCTTCCTCCAAGATGACTTCCTTTCTGTATCGCGA
>JAMXCW010000011.1:50207-63737 GCA_024451685.1 Candidatus Bathyanammoxibius amoris
AACGATGCTGCTCCTGGTCACAATGCCCACAAGTTTCTTCGGGTCTTCCTCGCTTACCACAGGCAGGCAATTGGCATCCAACATGCCGAACTCCGCAAATACGTCCGCCAGGCTGTCAGCGGGAGTTACCGTCAGCGGGTTCTGCAGTGTAACATCGTCCATGGCAATCAGACCCTGGCGGCTTTCGTCGTGGATAATGGTACGTACCTGTTGGAAGCCCACAACACCATAAAACTCGCCCTTTTCATCCAACACGGGGACCATATCTATCTTACTCTTGTACAAGATTCGCAGCATTTTAACAAACGACGTGTCCCTCGTAACGTGGGGGAAGTCCCTTTCCATAACGTCCGCGACCTGCACCCTTTCCAGAAGAGACATGTCTCGCCCCGTCTCTATGCGTTCGCCGCGGCGTTTATTCTTGAGGGTGTAGATAGAATCCTTCAGCAACCGCTTGGCGGTCATGGTGCTCAGCACACAGACAAGCACTACGGGGATGGCCTCATGGTAGTCGCCCGTCAGCTCGAACACAATAAATATCGCCTGGATGGGCGCGTGGGTCGCGCCTGCCAGAAACCCCGCCATCCCGGCGACACCGTAGGCCTCGGCCGATGCCATCTCAAAGGGGGCAATCTGGTGAAGCGCCAGTCCAAAACCGCACCCCATAAAGGCGCCGATAAACATAGACGGCCCGTATATACCTCCCGACCCGCCGGCCCCCAGGGTTACAGACACCAGGACTATCTTCATAAGGCACAGCATTATGATTAACGATATACTGAAGGAAGACGCGTCGCTGAATAGTTTGTCCAGGGTCCCGAAACCCAGTCCAAAGAGCTGGGGAAGGAAGATACCGACAACACCGATGATGGCCCCGCCTATCAAGGCCTTGGTTACATAGTGGACGTTTAGAGACTTAAAGACGTCATCCAGTATATAAAAGACCCGGGTAAAACCCGTAGCCAGAATTCCCGTGCATATTCCCAGTACACAGTACAGAATCAACTCCCAGGGGCTTTCCAGGATGAAGGGAGGCACAAGAAAGGCAGGGTCGTCTCCAATAAAGATTCGGGCCATCGCGGAGGCAACGACCGAGGCAATCAGAACCGGCGTAATATTTTCCAGCCCCAAATTCCCCAGGATAACCTCCGACGCGAAGATGGCCCCGGTTATGGGCGCGTTGAAAATGGCGGAGATTCCCGCGGCAGACCCACACGCCACAAGCGTCTTCATACTGTTTTCCGACATCTTCAGGGTCTGTCCTATGCTGGAGGCCAACACGGAGCCGACCTGCACACTTGGGCCCACCTGTCCCACCGATCCGCCGGAACCTATGCATATAGCGGAAACGACTGTCTTCACAAGCGCCACACGGGGACGCATCATCCCCGCCCTGCGGGCCATCGCGGACATAACCTCCGGCACACCGTGCCCCTTGGCCTCCACGGCATACCTGTTGGCGAGAAAGACGGCCACGACAAGACCCGCACCCGGAATCAGCAGCACCAGCAGCGTGGAGGCGGTAAATCCGCTCTCAAAAAAATTGCTGACGCTATGTATCCCCGCGGCCGGGAAGCTGTCGCCTACGTCCATAAATACATAGTCGTTCGACAGCACTATAAGCCATCTGAGAGCAACCGCGGCCAAACCGACCACGGCACCTATAAGCGCTGCGACTATAACCGTAAAGGTGGGGCCATACGACTTCAGCCGCAGAATAACTTCTGCGAATTTCTTCTCATACTGCCGTAAACGGTCTTTTGAGAAAAAATCCATTTTGCCTGCAAAATTAAGGGTATTCTGGATCAGAAATCAATGATTCTAAAGAATAACATAAAATAACCCCAAACTACGATAAATTCAATTCTGTTTCGGGTATCCCGGACTTTGGCAAAGGGGCCACGGGTAACAGGAACATTTTGCTGAGGCCGGAGGAACTCATTCCAAACCTTCCAAAAATCATCCGCCCACCCGTACGCTACCTGGACCTTTTCTGCCTTTTCGCCGCCACAGGGTATTTATAATCAAAATCCAGTGCCTGTCGAATTTAGGTTGACTTATTCCTGTTTATGTAGTAGATTTCGTCTTAAATTTTTTGTCTGCGGAACGGTATTGTATTAGGTTTAAAAGGAGGAGTGAGATGCGAACGAGGGTAGACCCGGATCTGTGTACCGGCTGTGAGCTGTGTGTGACTACGTGTCCGGAGGTCTTTGAAATGGAAGACGATAAGGCCATAGTGATTGGAAATTCGGTTCCATCGGAAGCAGAGGAAAACTGCAAGAAAGCCGCAGAGGAATGCCCTGTGGAGGCTATAATAATTGAAGAGTAACCGTGGGTAATCTGTCCCAGCTTGTCGAAGGGCAGCATCTTCCTGATGCTGCCTTTTCTTTCTCTAGAGCCTTCGCCCCTTCGCCCTTCTTCTTCTGATTATCGCCCTGCCGCCCTTCGTACGCATCCTGGCCCTGAAACCAAACGACCGCCTCTTCTTCAACGAACTCACTCGTATATTCTTCTTCAAAGCAGTCCCTCCTCAACATAACCAGCCGATAGTGCCTCCAAAGCCTAACAACGTATTCTAAAAGAAAAAGTTTGTCAAGAAGCGATTTGTCATAAGTTAAAGAAAAAAGGGTTGACATGTCCAGATGTAGTTGATAATATTCCTTTGCATTAGTTGTTGAATATCCTAATGTTATGGTGTTTAGCCTATCATAATGAATGCGCTGTGAAAAGAGGGGGGATACAAACTTATGCAAACCGTAACAAAAAGAGACCTCTGCGAGAACATCGCCAGGAAGACAAACGACACCCACACCACTGTCAAGGAAACAGTACAACTGTTCCTTAACGAGGTCATTTCCGAGCTTTCCCAGGGGCATCGCATCGAACTCAGAGATTTTGGAGTCTTTGAGATACGTCAGCGGGCAGCCAGAAAGGCGCGAAACCCGAGGACCGGGGCGGAGGCCTTTGTGCCGGCCAAGAACGTTGTCGTCTTCAAAGTGGGCAAGCTAATGAGAGAGAAGGTCGGCAGTACTATAATGTCCGCATAGCTCTCTGCCTTTCATAAAAAGGCATTACCTTGACCCCTCTGAACACTTTCGCCCTTATGATATCAAACGGGAGCTCGTAACAGGCCCAAGAGTTACAATCAGATAGATGAAGAATGAAGTAGGTATTGTAAGCTCGGTCGACGGCGGTAAGGCTGTAATAGAAATAAACAATGTCTCGCAAGAAGAATGTGCCCGATGCGGAGTTTGTGTCTCGGTCGGTGACACTACCAGATTGTTGGAAGTCGAATCCGTACCTGGACTTGAGGCCGGAGACAAGGTCACTCTCAAAATAGACTCTCCTTCTCTTTACAAAGGGATCTCCATACTTTTCTTCCTCCCTATAGTCTCGTTCATTACCGGCTGCCTCGTAGCGACAAAGATAGACTTTATCCTTCCAGCCGCAACAAACGCAAGGATGGGGCTTACCGGACTCCTTTTCTTCTTAGTCAGCCTGGGCCTGGCCGCTCTCTACGACAGAAAGGCAAAAAGAAATCTGCTCCCGCCGGAGATACTGTCCGTGGAAAATGGACGGTATGACGCTACGGAAAGAAAATATGCGGAAGGAAATTGAAGATTTCGTTGAGGCCCACCGCAAAGAACTCATCCAAACAACCTGTGACCTGATAGCCGCAAATACAGAAAACCCGCCCGGAAGGGAACGCCTGGCCTCCAACGTAGTAGAAGCGTACTTAGATGGTCTGGGTATACGCTATGAGACCTTCGAAAAGAAGCCTGAAAGGACGAACATAGTCGCCCGTGTCGGGGCGGGAAAACCGTCGCTCCTGGTGGCATGCCACCTGGACGTTGTACCCGCGGGCGACGGCTGGGACCATGACCCCTTCAGGGCCACGGTTACCAATGGAAAAATAATCGGCCGCGGGGCCTCAGACAACAAGGGCCAGATGGCCTCCTGCATGGTCCTGATAAAATATCTCAAAGACGTGGAAAACACCCTGAGGGGAGAGTTCATACTTGTCGGGGCGGCCGATGAGGAGAGAGGTTCCACACTGGGGCTTGAGTATCTTCTGGATGAATGCGGCCTCAAGGCCGATTTTGCCGTTATCCCGGACATCTCCCACAATATGAGAAAGATAGACGTCTGTGAAAAGGGGGCGCTGTTTATAGAGATTACGTCGTACGGTAAACAGGCCCACGGCTCACAACCAGAGCGGGGCATCAACGCCATCTGGAACATGGTGGCGTTGCTTAACGAAATCAGGTCGCTACCCTTTAGATGTACCTCCCATCCGCTCTTCACCCCGCCCACACTGAATCTGGGGACCATCGAGGGCGGCGCGGCGAGGAATATAGTACCGGGGAAGTGCCAGGTCGGTTTGGACGTCCGGTATCTCCCCGGTGAGACGAAGGACGAGATAGTAGACCGCGTCAACAAACTTATTGAAAAGGTAAGGCAGGATAACCCCCAGGCACGCTTTGAACTCACGGTAGGCTCTGACCTGCCCCCCTCCGAGGTCTCTCACGACAACCCCCTGATCGGGCCCATCCAGAGACATACGGAGGAAGTCCTGGGCACCAGGCCCGAACTGACCGGACTCTCCGGCGCCACCGTTACAAAACAGCTGCTGGACAAGGGCATAACGGCCGTAGGCTTCGGTCCGGGCGACGAGGAACAGGCCCACGTCGCAAACGAATCTATTGACATACAGCAACTGGTGGATTTCGCGAAGATAATGGCCCTGGTGAGCCGTGAACTATTAAGCTAGAAGAACCTTCCCGCCGACATACCCCTGCCGGCTAGGGCGGCAAGTTGAGTACCAGCAGCCTCGGTTCGGTCATCTCCTCGATGGCGTATTTGACGCCCTCCCGGCCCATTCCGGAGTCCTTCACCCCGCCATAAGGCATATTGTCCGCCCTGAATGTGGGGACGTCATTAACAATGATTCCACCCACCTCAAGCGTCTTGTAGGCAAGGAAGATATTGTTAACGTCACTGGTAAACACGCCTGCCTGGAGCCCGAAACGCGATTGGTTGACCTGTCCAACCGCCTGCTCAAACGAAGAGAACCTGGTTACTGTTACAACCGGCCCGAAGACCTCCTCACAGTTTATCTTCATATCCGGGCTTGTGTCTACGACAACGGCAGGCTCAATGATATTATTCCCGCGCAGTCTGCCGCCCGTAAGGACCTTCGCACCCTGCGACACCGCCTCCTTCAACCACTCGTCCACCCTCTTCGCGGCATCAGGGGTAATAAGCGGCCCGATGGACACATCCTCCTCCATCGGGTCCCCCATCTTCAGGTCCTTTACATGCCCTGTCAGCAGATCAAGGAACTCCTCGTAGACCTTGTCGTGCACGTATAATCTCTGCACGGATATGCAGGTCTGACCACTGTAGACGAACGCCCCGTAGGCTGAGCGCCCGGCCGCCAGTTCCAAGTCTGCATCCGCATCCACTATAGCACCGGCATTCCCACCAAGCTCCAGCACCACCTTCTTTTTTCCCGACAGGGCCTTCAGTCGCCACCCTACTCCAGAACTACCCGTAAACGTCAGCAACTTGAACCTGTCATCCTTCACCATCTTTTCGGCCATGGTTGAATCACACGGCAGTACGCTGAGCGCTCCGTCCGGGAGCCCCGACTCCATGACCACCTCCGCCAGCAGGAGCGCCGTCAGCGGGGTGGTGGAGGTCGGTTTAATTATGATGGTGTTGCCTCCGGCGATTGCCGGGGCGAGCTTGTGACATACAAGATTTATGGGGAAGTTAAACGGTGTTATACCCAGTATCGGGCCTACGGGGAATCGCCTTGTTATGGCCACACGTCCCCTTGCCGATTCCAGCAGGTCGAGCGGGAGTAATTCGCCGCCCACCCGCCTCACCTCCTCAGCGGCCAGCCCCATTATGTGAACAGCCCTCTCTGCCTCCACCCTCGACGCCTTTATCGGCTTGCCGGCCTCAAGGGTTATGATACGGGCAAATTCCTCACTGCGCCGGGCGATACCGGCGCCGATGTTGCGCAGGATTTCTGAGCGCCTGTAGGTGGGTAGTGAGCCCATCTCCTTTACGGCCGCCGCGGCAGCAACTGTGGCGTCCTCTACGTCGCCCTCCGTCGGCCTGTAGGTAATCCCGACCAGGCCGCCGTCATAGGGACTTATTACCTCAAGCGGCTCCTTGGAATCCCGCCACTCACCCGCTACCAGGAATTTATGTTCCGCCATGATATTTACCCCCCTTAAGTAGAACCTTATTATACACAACATTTAAATTATCAAATACTTGAAAATAGAGGCGAAACCGTCTATTCTCACTTATGCGATTTTCCAGGCTCCATCACCTACACTTCGTGTCCCGGACTTACGAAATGCAAGACGTCTCACTTAATGACTGTAAAGGATATTAATTGATATGATTACTTCCATGAAAAAAGCCTCTGTCCCGTTCCTTCTTACAATTATCGCCACACTGTCCCTGCTTGCAACCCCCACGGGCTGTATAGAGACCCAGACAGGCCCACAGGTAACCCGGCAGGAGATTAAGCACGAGACCCAGCGGATTGAGGTAAAAAGGCAGCAGTATAAAAAGGACAGGCGCCTCCACCCCTACGCCGGGTATAGCCTGGCGAAACAAGAACAGATAGTAAATGCCATAGGCCACAGAATCCTCCGGGAATCGGGGATTAATATGAACATAAAATTTACTGTAGACAAGAGCGAGCAAGTTAACGCCGCCGCATCACCCGGTCATATTTTTGTCACCACCGGCATGATGAGATTCGTAAGGTCTGAGGACGAACTGGCCAGTGTAATAGGCCACGAGATAGCCCACCTAACCAACGACCACGTGACAAAGTCCATGATAACCAACGTCCCGGTAATAATTGGCTCTATGATAGCCGACGCCCTGTCACCGGGGAGCGGCAAGGTTGTGCAGATGGGTGGGGGTGTTTTTACCCAGAAATACAGCCGCGACATGGAGAGAGAAGCGGATTATTACGGCATCACCTATGCGCATAATGCGGGATATAACGCGCGGGCCGGCGTATACGTCTGGGAGCGGTTTGCCCTGGAACTCCCACAGAGCCAGCAGGCAAACATCTTCGGCAGCCATCCTACCTCAACAGAGAGGATAATACGCGCGAGAAAGATCGCCGACAGCCTCCAGGGACAGGGTAAGGTAAGTCCGCCTTCACCAAAATAGAAGCTAGAGATTGTAGGGGCAGGTCTTGCGCCTGCCCTGTTTGGGCGACCGCAAGAGTCGCCCCTACGAATGTCGAGCAAGCTCGACCGCTACATACTTTCTTGTGTAGCGTGGCAACTTGCTGGCACGTTAAGACCTTGGGGTGTGTGGCACAGGCTCAAATTTTGCACCCCGCTGCTGGCTGGATTATCAGGCAGTGGCCGCTACCGGTTCTTTTTCGCCCGCGAGGCCGTACTTCTCGATGTTCTCGTCGGCTATCTGCTGGATCTTCTTTATCTCTTCCTCACCGCCGGGTTTTTTAAAAAGATGTTTGAAGCGGCCCTGCATCTTGAGGTATTCGGTGACGGGTTTTTTTGTCTTCGGTATTTTCCTGACCTTTGTCACAACGCCGTTTTCCATCTCAAAAACGGGATAAAGACCCGTCTCAACGGCCACTTTCGCCACCTTAATAGTCAGGGCGGGTTCACTCTTCCAGCCGGGGGGACAGGGTACGTGTATCTGGATGTATTTGGGGCCTTTTATTCCCAGCGCCTTCTTTACCTTCCTCTCAACGTCTTTGGGATATGCGATCGAGGCGGTGGCGACATACGGCGCACCGTGTGCGGCTACTATCGCGGGCATGTCCTTCTTCCGCAGCGGGTTTCCCCACGAGGCCTTTCCTGACGGGCTTGTGCGGGTATCACAGTTAAACGGCGTAAGACCGCTCCTCTGCACGCCCGTGTTCATGTACGCCTCGTTATCGTAGCAGACATAGAGCACGTCGTGGCCCCGTTCCAGCATACCGCTCAGACACTGAAGCCCGATATCGGCCGTGCCGCCGTCGCCACCCTGGGCGATTACTTTGGCCTCGTCCTCTCTGCCAAGGACCTTCAGAGCGACCTCTATGCCAGAGGCAACCGCCGCTGAGTTTTCAAACAGGGAGTGTATGAACGGCACGCCCCATGCGGACTGTGGCCAGCGGGTGGTAAAGACCTCAAGACAGCCCGTGGCGTCCGTGGTGATTATGTTAGGGCCGGCGGCGTCCAGTACAAGCCTCGCGCCCATGGCCTCTCCGCAGCCCGAGCATGCGGTGTGTCCGGGCAGCAGCAGATGCTTCTCCGTCATAAAATCCTATCCTCCTATCAGGGCCTCTTTCAGGTCAACAAACGTGTCTTCACTGCTGCACGTGGCCCTGTTGCTTATCACGTTTAATATGGTCTCTACGTTTATATCCCTGCCGCCGAGGCCGGCGATGTGTCCCTTTATCTGCGGTACGGCCTTCCTGCCGCAAAAGGCGGCCTTTATCTCCATCGTCAGCACGCCCCCGTAACCGGGGGAAAAGGCCCTGTCCATCACCAGAACGTCTTTCGCACCCTCCAGTGCCTTACAAACCTCTTCCTTCGGAAACGGACGGAATGCCCTGACCTTGAGCACGCCGACCTTCTGGCCCTCGCCTCTCAGTTTGTCAACGGCCTCCTTAATAGTGCTGATTATCGAACCCATCGCGACCAGGATTATCTCCGCATCATCTGTCATGTAGGTATCAATTAGTGCCCCCTGGTATCTCCCGATATTTTTTTTAAATTCATCGGCGACCTCGACTATCGCACCGGCCGAATCCATCAGGGCCTTGTCCAACTGGTAGCGGGATTCCATATAGGCCTCCGGACCCAGCATGGCGCCGTACGTCAGGGGATTCTTTGGTGTCAGATAGTACTCGGGCTTATAGGGCGGAAGGAACTCGTCCGCCTCTTCCTGAGAGAGAAGGTCCACCGGTTCGTAGGAATGGGTCAGTACAAAGCCGTCCATGCACACCATCACGGGCAGCAGGACGTCCGGGCGTTCAGCTATCCTGAAGGCCTGGAGGTGCAGGTCGGCCGCTTCTTGAATGTCCTCGGCGTAGAGCTGAATCCATCCCGCGTCCCTGACGGAGATGGAGTCCTGCTGGTCGTTCCATATGTTTATCGGTGAGGACACGGCCCTGTTGGCGCAGGTAAGAACGACGGGCAGTCTCATACCGGAGATATTGAAGAGCACCTCGGTCATAAGCAGCATGCCTTGTGAGGTGGTGGCGGTATACGTGCGCGCGCCTGTGGCGCTCGCCCCGAGGACCACCGACGCCGCGGAGAACTCGCTCTCCACGTTCACAGACTCGGCCTTGAGCCGGCCGTTGGCCACCATGGCAGAGAGTTCCTCAACGATATGCGTCTGCGGTGTTATCGGATATGCCGAGATAACGTTGGGCCTGCAGACCCTTACAACTTCCGCAACGGCCTTTGAACCTTCAGTGAACGTTCTTGCCACCGCTATTTCTCCTCAAGTACCATTTCTATGTCGTCCACGGGACACTCCTCGGCACACATGCCGCATCCCTTACAGTAGTCGGGATCGAAGTCAAACTTCTTCTCCGATATGCGGAGCACACAGCTGTCGGGGCAGACCGTGATACATATATTGCAGTCTATGCAGGTCTTTTGCTTGTAGACCGGCCTGTAATTCCTCCACGAACCCGTATGATTCTTCCTGCTTGTGCCGGACGGAATAATCCCACCAAGGATGACCTTCATTAACTCTTCTCCTTCATCAAATCATAACCCCTTTGGGCAGCAATAAGATTCTTTTTCGCGAGCTCGCTCGGAAACCGGTGTTCAATCGCCTTGCGTATCCCGTCAATACTTATCTGGCCGCTGGCGGCCGCGAAAACACCAAGGATAGTGGTGTTTACTATCGGCAGCCCCAGGGTCTCAATGGCCATCTCAGTCGCGGGCACCGTCTTTATCCGGCTGTTCAGGTTTAACCCAAGCTCCTCGGGTGTCTTCTTCGTGTTTACTATCACAAGTCCATCCGGCTTCAGGCCGTCCAACACCGGTACCGTATCAAGCAACGTGGCGTCTTGAACGATGATGTAGTCCGGGTGGTATATCGGCACCTTGATGCGGATGGGCTTGTCGTCTATTCTTACGTAGGTAACGACGGGAGAACCGGTCCTCTCGGACCCGAACGCGGGCATGGCCTGTGAGTATTTGCCGTCGCTGAAGGCAGCGAAACCAATCAGCTCACCGGAGGTAACTATACCCTGCCCTCCGCGGCCGTGAAGCCTTATCTCTTTCATCTCCCCTCCTCCAGGGTTACCACATGGCATGGCTGGAAAAAATAGCTGGGATTTAATATACGCCCGTAGCAGCCTCGCGCGGACACGTGAATATGTAATTTATATCATTTCCGGGACTTTATCAATCATATTTTTGTGGACTGGTTCGTCCTTAGGGGATACGGGATATGGCTTTATGGCAGGGCTTGTATGTTTATTTTCCTTCTTGTATCCTTGTATCAATGTCCTTTTACGGAAACGAATCATTCCTCGTCAAATATCTCAAACGGGCAGTTGGCCATCTCCATCAGTTTGTTTATGTCCGAGCCAAGGATAAAACGCGACAGGCTGGAGCGCTTTTTCCTGGTAACGATGGCGGTCTGCATCTTCTCCTCCGCCAAGAGTTTCTCACACTCTTCGAAGAAATCGCCCTCACGAAACACCGTCTTACAAGGCACATGCTCTTTATCGGCCATTGCCTTAATTTCACTCAGCAGGAGCTTGCCTCTTTCTTCATACTCTTCGAGGATGTGCCTGTATGCCTCCTCACTTGGCATATAGCCTAAATACGCCTCGTCCTCCAGCTTTCTGAAAATACTCTCCGGAAGCTTACTGTCCATTACAAACAGGACCATGAGCTGCAGGCCCCTCTTCCTGGTCAAATCGATGGCATGGTTTATCGACCTGCAGGAGAGTCTCTGTGTAGATATTATAAGAAGGACATTTTCCACTTCTTTATTATATCCAAACCCTCAAGAAAAAACCAGACGTCATCTTGAGGGCCGATTGTAGTGACTCTTCCAGGAGGCCCCGCACCAGGCCGGCTATTGTACGATGCCATAACCAAGCATGGGCCAGTAGTATTTTGCCACAAGCATAAACACCGCCCAGGCAATGATGTTCATGCACAGACCGGCCTTAACGAAGTCACCCCTGCCGAGAAACCCTGAAGAGTATGCGATTGCAGTCGCGGGAGTACCCATTGGCAGCATGAAGGCCAGCCCCGCTGAGAGGGTTACCGTAAAGGTCATTGTCTCGGGAGATATTCCGTATGTTCCTGCGATGCTCAGGCACACGGGCAACAGCACCGCCACTACAGCGGTGTTGCTCATCACTTCCGTCAGGAACTTGGCCAGGAACGCAATGATGGCCAGAAGCAGCAGGGGATGGTGTGTGGTATTTTCCACCAGGATGCCGGTCAACCAGAACGCGGCGCCGGAAGAATTCATCGCGCTGCCCAGCGCAATCGCCCCGCCATACATCAATATTATGCCCCAGTTCACACGCTGCTCTATCTGCTTCCACTCTACCAGCCTGAGTATAAACAGCAACACCACCGCCCCGAGCGCGGTGTTGGCAAGCCCTATCTGTTCCCGGAAAAATATCCAGCAGAAAATGGTCGCCACCATTATCGCGGTCACGGCATACGCCTCCGGACGCAGTTTGCCCATCGCCGCTCTCTGTTTTGTCAGGGCCCTGTGGGCTACCGTAATGTTCTTAATCTCACAGGGGAAAAATACCCGGAAGATGATTTCCCCAAAAAGCAGCATTACAATTACAATCGGCATATCCGCCACCATCCACTGCCAGAAACCCATCTTCACGCCTTCCACCTCTTCCAGCATCGCTATAGCCAGGGGCGCCCTCGCCCCGCCGAGGAAGGTCGCTATACCGCCTATGACGCAGCCCCAGCACATGGCGAGAAAAAGGGTCTTTCCGTAATTGCTCTTCTTGGGTATAAGCTTCTGTGCCGTCGCAATCTCGAAAACTATCATATACATCATGGCCGCGACGGCGTGCTCTGACATCCAGAAGGACATAAACGCACAGAATAGATATATGGTGCTCCTGAGGGCGATAGGGCTATTGCCAAAGGTCGAGAGGAGGTATACCGCCATGCGGGTGCTTATCCCGTGTTGTGCCAGGATTGCGGCCAGTATGAATGCGCCCAGGATGAAAAAAACCGCCTCATTTCCAAAAAGCGCGTACGCCTCCTTGGTCTCCATCACACCCAGGAGAGATATGAGCAGGATGGCCAGGATGCTGGTTATGTGAAGGGGAATTACATGGCTTATCCACAGACCGGCGCAAAGAACGAAGATAGCCAGCGCCTTATGGCCCTCAGGGGTCAGACCCTCAGGCGTGGGCAACAGAAGTATCCCGCCCGAAACGGCAAACAGGGCTATAATTATCTGATAGGACACGTTGTGCTTTAGAAACCGTGCGGCCCTTCCCAGGCGTGACCCTGCCCCGGTCCCCGCTCTGAGACTTGTACGCTTCTTTTTTAAGACGTGCTCAAGGTTTGATTTGGCCACAAGAACCCCTAGAAGCTCAACAGATATATGCAAACGTCTACTAAACAAGTAGACTTTTCGCCTAAAAAAATTTAGACCCCTAACCTACACGCTGTAAACCGCCCACACGTTCCGTCAGGTCGGCCAGTGTGGTGTCGTCCAGCACCCTGGCGACGGCGTCTCTAACGTCCTGCATAACGCTCTTTACGGCGCACCCCGTCTCTGCCGGACAGCTTTCATATTCGACCCTGCTGACACAGCCCATCGGCGCGATCGTGCCATCCAACACCCTTACAACCTCACCGACTGTAATCCGCTCCGGCGGTTTGGCCAGACTGTATCCGCCCCTCAGACCCATCCTGCTGTGAAGAATCCCCGCCTTCCTGAGGGTAAGGAGGATGTTTTCCAGGAATTTTGTGGGCAGGTTTTCGGCCTCGGATATCTCTTTAATGTGCACGGAACCTCTTTTGTAGCTTAGGGATAGACGGACAAGCGCCCTCAGGGCATAATCCGTCTTTTTTGAAAGTTTCATAGGTTTTCCTCAGGTTTCCCCGATATTAAAACAAAGTCTATAGAATTAGTAGAGATTATACAGGTTTCAACACCACTGTCAATCATTGTTTACAAGGGAAGAATGGTCAGATTACTGTGTGGACCTTGCCCTGAGTTCCTGCCACTTGACCTCGTTGTCCTGAAGTTCCTTCAGAGCCTCGGCCATGTCAGTGGCCGTATAAATAAGTTGAAAAGCAACATGTTCATGGTTTACGCTTTTGAGCGACTTAAGGGATCCCTGCAAATCACTAAGCCATGGTTTCTCCTGATAAGCTGTAGCAAGACATATCCAGGCCTTCATCGGACAACCCACCTCGGCCTGCGCTGAGGCAATACTTCTATAAGCGCTAATCTTATAGTCAGCCACTGTAATCCCTGCGGCCACCTCCTCGGCCAGAGCAATAG
>JAMXCW010000012.1 GCA_024451685.1 Candidatus Bathyanammoxibius amoris
GGTTGAGCTGTCATAACTTAAGGCACATGTTTTCCACCCTATTAGGAAGCAAGAATCGTCACGCTAAACAGATACAGGCCCTGCTAGGCTACAAATCCGCCTTGACAAGCCTAAACGTTTACACTAAAGCACTTGAAAATGACTTACGGGATGCTATTGACAGTATATAGCTTGAATAAGGACAAGCATATCGATTACAGATGGTCAACTCGCACACGTAAGTCCTTATATATTACTATTCCCCACCGCTTCATAATCATGGTCTCACTTTCGTTTCGACTTGCTCGACTAAATGCTGAGGGATGCGCTTGCTACTCCACCGTCACACTCTTGGCGAGGTTGCGGGGTTTATCGACGTCGCAGCCGCGCATGACGGCCATGTGGTAGGCCAGTAACTGCATGGGGACTGCCGAGAGGATTGGGGTCAGCGGCTCAGGGGCCTCGGGGATGTAGAATACGTGGTCGACTTTTTTAGAGATCTCCGTGTCTCCCTCGGTGGCTATCGCAATTACCCTGCCGCCCCGCGCCTTCACCTCCTCGATGTTCCCCAGAATCTTGGCGTAGGTGCTGTCCTTTATGGCGATGAAAACAACCGGCATGTCCTTTGTGATTAGGGCGATGGGGCCGTGTTTCATCTCGGCCGCGGGATAACCCTCGGCGTGGATGTATGATATCTCTTTCAGCTTAAGCGCGCCCTCAAGGGCCACCGGGAAATTGTAGCCCCTGCCGAGATACAAAAAGTTCTCGCTGTCCTTGTATAATGCGGCCAGCTCTTCTATCTGCTTCTCTCTCCTGAGTATCTCCCCGACCTGCGCGGGAACCTTTCTCAGATCCGTCATCATACGGTAGACGTCTTGTTCTTCCAGAATACTCCTGCTGCCCAGAAAGACTGTCATCAAATACAGGGCGGCTATCTGTGAGGTAAAGGCCTTTGTGGACGCGACCCCTATTTCAGGCCCCGCGTGGAGGTAGATGCCCCCCTCGGCCTCCCTGGCGATTGTGCTCCCCACAACGTTGCATATTGAGAGTGTGCGGGCGCCGTTCTTCTTCGCTTCCCGCATGGCCGCCAGCGTGTCGGCGGTCTCGCCGGACTGGCTTATGGCTAGAACCAGCGTGCCCTCTTCGATAATCGGCTTTCTATAACGAAACTCTGAGGCATACTCCACCTCTACCGGCACGCGCGCGTATTCCTCCAGCATGTACTCCCCCACCAGGGCTGCGTGCCAGGAGGTGCCACATGCCACTATAACTATACGCTTCATCCCCTTAAGTCTTTTTTGCTCCTCAAGAAATACCCCCAGCCGGACGCTTGAATGGTCGGTGTCCGTCCTGCCCCTCATCACGTTTAACAGGGAGTCGGGTTGTTCATGGATCTCTTTGTGCATGAAATGCCGGTAGCCCTTCTTCTCAATCTTGTCCGCCTCCCATTCAATTTCTTCGGCACGAATGCGCACGTCCACGTAGCACCTGTCCGCTACAGGGCTGATGCTGCGTGTCTCCACCTTCTCCCTGGTCAGCACGGCCAGTTCCCTCTCTTCCAGATACACCACCTTCTTTGTGTGGTTGAGTATGGCCGCTACGTCTGACGTTACAAAATTTTCGCCCTCTCCCAGGCCCACTGCCAGGGGACTCCCAAACCTGGCCGCCACAATCTTATCCGGGTCATCACTGCATATGGCCGCCAGTCCATAGGTCCCCTCAACCTCCAGCAGCGCCTTGCTCAGGGCGTCTGCCAGATCCCCACGGAAGTATTTCTCCACCAGATGCACCAGCACTTCTGTATCCGTCTCGCTTTCAAAATTATGACCCTCATTCTTGAGCATAGACCTCAGATAATCATGGTTCTCTATTATGCCGTTATGGACCAGGGCAATCTTGCGGCCACAATCCATGAGTGGGTGGGCGTTCTTTACGGAAGGCGGGCCGTGTGTGGCCCAGCGGGTGTGCCCTATGCCTATCGTACTTTCACAGCGAGAACCCTCCAGCCCGCGGCTCAGGGTCTCGATCCTGCCTGCTGACTTGACGCACACGACCTCATCAGGGTTTATGTAGGCTACCCCCGCAGAATCATACCCCCTGTACTCAAGCCTCTTGAGCCCCTCTATGAGGATAGGCAGTACCTCTTTGCCGCCCACATATCCTACTATCCCGCACATTGACCGTGCCCCGTTATGTTTCTATACATTCTGAGGAAGTAAAACAACCGAAAAATGACATACACAATTTTGTAGTCTCTCTTAGAGCATTACAAAAACAATGATTGTCACATGTTAGCAGAATCTTCCTCTAAAGGCAAGATTTATGATGCGAACGTCTACTGGATGCTGACTGATTTCTTAAGATATACTGTACTATGCCCCGCATTCAGCTCTTAAAAACCGGAAAGCGATTTAGCTGCTCATAGATAGACGTCCACGACCGGCGGGCAAACACGATGGGGACGTTTCGTGACCTTGCCACCTCCTTCACTTTATTAGTTATGTTGTGATTAACGTAGTCGTAAAGAAGTATTATCAGGTCCATATTCTCAGGTATGCCGTTTCTAAAGCCCCTGTTTTTCTTCCTGCCGGTCATATGCTCTATGCGGGTAGCACCCAGCTTAACAAGCTCTCTGGGGATAGAACCAAGATTGTCACCACCTACTATTAGTACGGACATTATCTAAGACCTCCTGCTATAAAACAAAAAAACCGCCTGTGAAACAACGCGTGAGTCTCATCTCATTGAGTCTCGTCTCATTGAGTCTCGTCTCATAAAGAAGCTTGTATTGCAAATGAGTCTCATGCGCGCTCATCAGTCAAAAAATTTTACCTCCTCGCAACTCTGCCAGCTCTCCCCTCATCCACTCCACCCCACATCTCGTACATCGGAAGGATTATATAGACCATAGCCACTGCCCCGAGCAAAATATATGAAGCGATAAGCCATACGGCAAAACCGGGAGAAACGAACCGTACGAGCCACGGCCCGGTGAGATTTAGTATTATACCCACAAAGGCCGTGACGTGGGTGGCAGCCTTAATCCCTTCCCTGATACCGGTCATATTCAGTATACGCGACAACACAAAGAATATAAGAGGTATCATAAACGCATGCACGTGTAACGATTCGGACATCTCCCGCGCGCTCTTTGGAAATACCATACCCTCCTCCGGAAGGGGCGCGTCCTCAGGCTCGTCTTCACTGACGTTCCCGACGTAGTAGACAGCGACCTTGTGCGGCGAAAAATCCGTCCTCTGGGAGAACATCCAGAACGAGATGCCCATACTCAGGCCCATGAGTATGAGGAAAAAACTTATCGCCGTCTTGTTACTTAGGGAAGCAGTGCACAGGCGTTTAGGCATTTTTTCTCCCCTCAGGTCTTCTCTTCTTTGAACAGTTCCTTTACGGACCCGACCATCTCAAAACCGATATCGTCGTAGTCGTCATGCTCATAGGCAATGAGGGCACCCACGTCTTTGAGGCCTTCCAGGAGTTCCGCGCCGCGTTCACGCCCCAGAATAAATACCCCCGTTGAAAGGGCGTCCGCCTCCGTCGCGCTCCCGGCGACCACCGTTACACTGATGACCTCTCCACTGGCAGGCATCCCGGTCCGGGGGTCAATTATGTGCGAATATCTCTGCCCGTTCACTGTAAAAAACCTTTCGTAATCGCCGGAGGTCGCGATCCCCATGTCCACCAGCTCTATGTACCCCAGGAGAACGTCTTTGTCTCTGGGGTGCTGTACGCCTATCTTCCAGGTATCGGCACCGGGCGGATGGCCGAGCGCATATATGTTTCCCCCGAGATTCACCAGGGCGGACGTTATCCCGCGTCCCTTAAGCATGTCAACGGCCCTGTCAACGGCAAAGCCCTTTCCAATGCCGCCCAGGTCTATCCTGGTGTCCGGGTGCTTGAAGAAGATTGACCCGGACTCACCCTGTTCCTGAATTTCTATGTTCTCATAAGACACGGCGGGCAGTATGGACTCTATCTCACCGGCATCCGGTACGCTTACGTTACCGGTATAAAATCCCCACTTATTCACCAGCGGCTCGACGGTTATATCAAATGCCCCCCCGGTAAGAACACTGTAACCCTGCGATTCTTCGATCGCCTCTAAGAGCACAGGGTCGCATTCTGTCGGCCCATGCGGCGCCTCACGGTTTATGCGTGAGAGTTCGCTTGAAGACTTATAATTGCTCATCAGTGCGTCAAGCCCGTCCATCACCTCAAAGGCCTCCTTAACCGCCAGCGACGCCACGTCCTTATCGGGACTGTAGACGGATACCTCCGCAAACGTCCCCATAATGAGCCTCGTCTCCCGTATCAATTCCGGTGGTTCCAGGGATGAAGCTCCCGGCACAAGAGCGACCGCGTTCTCCAGCCCCCGGTCTCCACTCAGATAAAACTCATCCACCACGGCCAACACCTTTTTCGTCCCCTTGCACATCATAACGACCGACATGGTGGCGCCCGTGATATTTATGATATCCCTGTTTACCATTATGGGGCTGCGAACCGTCTTCCCGATAAACTGGTGGAGGAACCGCCTCCTCACCACCTCTCCGCCACGGCTCTCCCTGTAGACAAGGACCGCCATGTCCTTTATCCTGCCCTTCGGCTCCACCGCAACAATAAACATAAAGGGGTGAAACTTGCCTATCTCCTCGGTTATGATGGCGTACCCCTGAACCTCCCCGTCTTTTCTGCCTATAAACACCTCAAAGCCCTGCTCGTAAATGCTCCTCCTCAGGCGCCCCTCAAGGCCCCTTTTTTCCTCCTCTGTAAGGATAATCAAGTCCCTGAGAATCTCATCACTCTCCGGAAACATCTTAGAGAGGGCTTCTTCCCGGGTAAGATAGACCTGGACCTCAAAATTGCCGGGAGGCTCAGGTTCCTTATAGGCCTGTGCCGATGCCGGTGTCACTGTCACTGACACCATCAAGGCAACTATGATAACAATCAATAACCCGTGTCTCATACTCATAAAACGTCCGAATAATCCTGCATAAAGGCGTGGCTGGCCGCCGCTGGTGCAGCTTGTATGATTGTCATTCCGAGGGAGTAAAACGACCGAAGAATCTCGCATCTTGGAGATTCTTCGCCCAAAAAACTCAGAAAGACGTGTGAATTTGTAGACCTTTGTATGACTCATACTCACCTGGTAGCCCCTTAGAGCCTTCCTTTATTACCCACCCATCCCTTGAGGGGGGAGAGTAAATGTACACCGATACACCGGATGTATGGGCCCGGCCCACCTTGGGCACAGCATTCCAAAAGGGATAATTTTTTTCAGAAGACCCATTCTACTAAAAAGCATCCCCCCTTCATAACGATTTTAGAAGAACGTCGCCACACCGAAGGCGAACGTATTGTCCCGCTTATGGGCCTGGCCGCTTTCCATATTCCACTCGTAGTCCACCTTGAACACCGTATCCTCCGTGTAATGGAAGCTGAGGCCGAAACTGGCCCTGTTATTGTACGTTGAGGACCCTTTGTCTATCTGATCCCACCTCGCGGCCAGCGTGAGGTGTGACTCCTCCTTAAAGAAATTCGGACCCACCTTTCGAATGAACTCCGGCATAAAGTGCCATCTCGGCTCGGCATAGTAGCCCCACATACTGGGCGGCAGGGACGGCTGGTTCGTCCTGACACTCTTACTCCTCTGAAGGTCCGTGTACGCGCCTTCACCCACGAGTTCAAACGGTCCCTTCTCAAATGCAAAATCAAAAGCACTTATGTAGAAGTAGTTATCATCGTCGTACTTGTTGACAAAAAAGGAGCCGCCGAACTCAAGTCCTAAGAACGGACTGAAGCCAACCCTCCCCACAACACCGGGGGTGTTTGTGTTGCTCCTGTCATACCTGAAGAAACGGGCGTCACGAATGCCTTTGCTCTTTGTTATGTTGTTGCCAAAGCCGTTCGTCGCGTAGATCTCATAATCCAGCTTTGACAACTCCGTCGGAAAGAAAGTACCATAAAATCCCATACCCGCCTGCGTGAGCGTGGTTGGTATAATAAACCTGTCCACAAGCGGCCTGTCAATGAATTCCTGAAGAGGGGCGTCGTGAACAAGGTTGTATTTCCCCAGAGGCACCAGGATCAAACCGGCCCTCAGGTTTATCTCTTCCCGAAGCAAGAAATCAACCGTAGCAAATTCAAGCTTCACCTCTCCATCCAATACCTTGGCGTCACCGACATTGCCGAGTTTAGTGTTGGCACCGCCGTGCTCAAACTCAATCTCCGCGGCAACCTTCACCCTGTCCGAGACGTCGGAATAGATGAACGGGACGAACCGCAGCACTTCAAACCTGTTGTCGCTGCCCTCCTGCGCCCTGTAGCTTGCGTCCATGTAGCCGCCGAGGTAGGTGTTCCTGCCCATTCTGCGCAGAAACGGTTTTGTGTAGATACCGCCAAACTGCGGTGAAACCTCCTCCTGAGCAAACTCCTCAGCCCTCTCGGGTATGTAGAGGCCCGAAAGGGTAAAGTCCCCCCGCCTGCCGGGCTCCTCCGGCTTCTTCTCACGTCCCTCACCCTTTTCAGCAAGCTCCGCAGCAGTCCTCCTCTCCCTCTCCGCAGCAGCCACCTGCTGTCCCACAAGCATCTCCTTCAACTCCTGCACCTGTTTCTCCAGCCTGTCGACCTTGTTTCTCAGGTCCTCCTGCGCCAGTACGCCCTGAGACGGAATCAAAAAAATCATTAGAAAAAACGCCATCCCTATTACGACCCTCATAATACATTTCTCCTTTCTCGCTTTGTTTTGGATTTCTTCCGTGTCGCATACTAATCTCTCTTGCACAGGCCTTCAGCAATGACTATTATTTGTTACATGAATTGAGACTGAGACTCACGCGCAGAGATTACCCTAATCCGTACCCCCCGTCAAGATGTTTTTCCATAAAAACCATGACACCTTCACAAAGTCTGTTGTAACAAGAAGATACGGGCTCGCTAGGGAAAGATAACACAGTGAGGAGGCCGTTAAATCTCTACATAAAAGCACATAGACTTCAGCTCTTATTTGCCGCCAGCCGTATCAGCGGCCCACCGCCGGGCCATGTCTATACGTTTGGCAATGGCCGGGTGGTCGTAGAACAGATACTCGATTATGCCGGAGGGGTCTTTGTCGGCGAGGTTGTTCTCGGCGAGTTTTGTCATCAGGCTTATAAAGTCGCCGGGTTTGCCGGTCTTGTCCAGCGCGTAGCGGTCGCACTGCACCTCAAGCCCACGGCTGTACCAGTTCTGAAGGGGTAATATAATGACGCCAAACACACCCAGTATAAGCAGCAACAGCGGCAGAGTGGCGATATCATACGTGTGCTCAAAACCAAGTTCTAATAAAAACCTCTCCAGGAGGCCTTGCGCTATGTACAGGCCGGCAAATCCTGCGATGCCGGCCACCGCAAGAAACTTCCATATATGCCTGTATACGTGGTGGCCTAATTCGTGCGCGAATACCACCGCAATCTCATCCGTCGAGAAGTTCGAGAGAAGCGTGTCCCCCAGGATGACCCTGCGTGTACTGCCAAGACCCGCGAGCATCGCGTTTGCCTTCTTCGTGTTCCTGCTCAGGTCCATTTTATAGACGCCCTCCAGGGTGACACCGGCGTCCGCGGCCAGCGGGGTTAGCGTCTCCCTCAACCCCTCGTCTTCCAGTGGAGTAATCTTATAGAACAGCGGCAGTATGAGCACGGGCGCTATCCTCGCAAGCACCACACTAACCAGCATGAAAAGTATCCCGGCCGGTATCCACCAGTGTTCACCAAAATTTCTTATCAGAAAATATACCGCTTCTATCATTGGGAGGGTTATAGCAAACCCCAGCCCCGCGCCCTTCAATTCGTTCTTAGCCCAACCCGCAATGGTCTGGTTGGACAACCCGTAGCGGTGTTCAAGTATGTAGCCGGAATAGAAATCAAGCGGCAGGCTTATAACGGCAAACAGCAGGCAGAAGCACAGGTAATAAACGCCGAGCTGAAGATAATACCCCTGGGTGAATCCCGCCGCAATGTCTTTGAGCGGGAAGGTGAGGTACAGCGTCAAGAAGAGCAGGAAACCAATGCCGACGATTAAGTTGATAATGGTCAGCGCATAGCGCCTCCTTGCGTATTCTTTGGACTTTGCTCCTACGTCCGTTTTGGTCTTTTCTGTTATCATAAAATTGTAGCGTCCGATCTCCGCATCGGACGTGGAGGCAAGAAACGTCGGGTACGGAGACCCGACGCTACAACAACGAATTCCGTATGCCACAAGACCAGCTCTCGTTGTCGCTCGCAAGTACCGTCCCTACGTTTTTATCTTCAGGCCCAGGTCGGATATCATGCGGAGGTCTTCTTCCGGCGGTCTCCCCCTTGTAGACAGATAACCGCCAATGATTATGCTGCTGGCACCGGCGTAGAATATCCAGCTCTGCAGGTCTCCCAGGTTTCTTTCCCTGCCGCCGGCCAGCTTTATCTCTTTCGCCGGCAGTACAAACCGATAGAGCGCAATAATTTTAAGAATCTCCATCGGGGCAAGCGCCCTGGCGCCGCCGAGCGGCGTACCGGGGATAGGATGTAAAAAATTAAGCGGCACCGTGTCAACGTCCAATTCCCTCAGCGTGAATGCGAGGTCGAGCCAGTCGTCCGGTGACTCACCCGCGCCGAATATGCCGCCGCTGCATACCTCAAGACCCGCCTCCCGGGCCGTCCTGATGGTGCGCAGCCGATCGCTGTAACTATGCGTGGTGCAGAGCCGCGGGAAAAACCTTTGCGATGTCTCCAGGTTATGGTTAATGCGCCTTATACCGCTGGCCTTTAGCCGTTGGGCATTTTGCGGGGAAAGCAGCCCTGGCGACGCGTGCAGGTGAATGCCGTCTGTTCCGTTCACCCCCCCGACACCCTCACACAGTCTGGCCACTTCATCATCGCTCAATTCCCTGCCGCTTGTTACTATCCCAAGCGACCCGGCAGCCGGCTCAGCCGCGCCGCTTATGGCGCTCGCAAGGCCCTCCCCGCCCATAAGGGCAAAGCCCTCTACGGCGGTATCAAACCGTGCGGACTGGGCGCAGAAGCCGCAGTCCTCGGCACATCTCCCCTGTTTCACACTCACCAGGGCACAGCAGCTTATCTCATCCCCCAGAAATTTATGCCTTATCTTGTTGGCCCAGTACAAGAGGTCGTATATGGCGTCTGTCTCGTTGAGGCCGCAGATATATGCGGCTTCATCACGGGTGACCTCACACCCTTCCAGTATTTTTTCGCCTAACACCCTTATATGATTATCCACTTCAACTACTCCTCTGTCGCAGGGCAACCACAGGGGGTTGCCCCTACAGAAGTCCCAGGGCGGCCGCAAGGCCGTCCGCCTTCGGCGGAGCGCCAGGCAGTCCCTGCAGATTCATTAACTGCCCCGCAGCCCGTTAAAGGTATCGGAAATCTTTTTCCATAGCTCTTCGGGACGTTCCGACCGCAGATGACTCATACACCCGCTGCCGCCGTACGACCATACGGCAATATTTTTTATACCCTCGTCACGGGCAATCTCAATGGCCCTCTTCACCTCGTCCTCCCTGTCGGCGGGCACACGGAACCCCTGAATCCATAACTGCGGTTCTTTATCATACGTCTTACAGAGCGCCACCACGTCCCGCGACACGCTGCGCACGAACTCATCCACATCCCTGTCAAACGCCAGCCAGTAGGGGTCGCTTCCGAATATGCTCAGGTATTTATTTTCAAGGGCCTTTTCCCACTCGTATATGCCGAACCGCGGGTTGCGAAAGGGCAGGACACAGAGGGCGTTTATCAGCCCCTTGCTCACGGCAAGCCCGGATAGGGACTCAATAAACCCGAGTATAGTCGCCTGCCTGAACCGTGTGACGTCCTCGGAAAACTGCCCCATCATCTCGTAGCCGAATTTCTCGCGAAACAATCTCTTGCACACACCGCAGCAGCAGCCCCACACGTCTCTCTTCTTCCCGAATAGCGGCGTGAGTTCTCCATAGTACAGATGCGGTTCGTCCCAGAACACGCCGTGCGCGTTTGAATGGCCGGCAAGCTCCACCCACGCCTCCATCATCTTTCTGAACGTTGAGGAGTTGAGGCATGCCTTGTCCGCCGACAGTTCGCCCTCCGGCAGCTCCATGCGCTGCCGCTCACGGGGGTTCATCGCGATAAAATTGGAAAAGGCCTCGCCGCCGAATACCCTGCCCACTCCCCACGGGTCAAGAAACACCTGAAGACCCGCCTCCTTGGAGGCCTTTACTATCTGGACAATGGTCTCCGGGTAATACGTCATGTCCTCTTCGCTCACGGTGTGGACCACCATATTGCAACCTGAACCGGCAATCTCAGCCATATCCCGCTTTACGTGATCGAGGTGCCTGGAACCAAAGTAGCTCACGCCCAAGGTCAAACCGCCGCTCAACTAAACGCCTCCTTCCGGGTCAGCCTGTACGCTATAACCCCACTGCCAACGGCCGCTATAGCCAGGAGCACGGCGCCCGTCGTGTAATCGTGGAATATAAGTTTTCCTATGCCGAACGTCGCGCCGTAGATGAGCGCCACGCCGGAGAACCATTCTACCAGCAAGCCCCATCCCAGTATACCCCGCTTTATGTGCGGCAGTTCCTTCCTTACCGGCCCCCAGAGGCCGCCGGGCCTGACCTTTGTGTAAAACTTCTTGAGCTGCTCAACCGGTACCGGCTGTGTAAGGAACGTGACCGACACCCACACCACTATCGAGAACGGCACGATAACCATGAACCTCTGCTGTACCGGGACGTGCATTACCACGAGCGGTATATTTATGACCATAGAGGCCACCAGGGCCGATATCTCAGACCAGGCGTTTATCCGCCACCAGAACCACCTGAGTATAAGCACCAGCCCGATGCCCGCCGACATAGGTATAAGAAATTCCCACGCCGCCGTGATTGAGTTCATCTGCGAGGCCACAATCCCCGCCATCACCATGAGTACCACCGAGGTTATCCTTGAGACCAGCACGTAGTGGCGCTCTGACGAGCTCGTCTTGATAAACCTCTTGTAGATGTCGTTTATAAAATAGCTGGAACCCCAGTTTAGATGGGTGTCGATTGTGGACATGAACGCCGCAAGAAACGACGCCACCAGCATCCCCTTCAGGCCGCTCGGCAGAAAGGCGTTTATGGCCATCGGATACGCCTCCTTGCTGTGACTCTTCGTGATCTCAGGGAACGTTACCATGGTGACCAGCGCGACTATAATCCACGGCCACGGCCTGAGGGCGTAATGCGCGATATTAAACCACAGCGTACCCACCAGTGAGTGGGCCTCGGTCTTGGCCGCCAGCATCCGCTGGATGATGTAGCCGCCGCCGTCCGCGTTGTGCGAAGACCACCACATCACGGTGATAAATATTAGAAACGTGAACAGCGGGGAGTCCAGAAAACCAGTATCGCCTTTTATGTCGAGAGGCGGGAAAAAATTCATGGTAACATCGGTGCCGCCCGCCGACTGCGCGAGCTGCAGCTTCAGTTCGTCTATACCACCCACCGCATCCAGGCAATAGAGGGCAAGGACGACAGAGCTGGCGAAACAGAGGATGAACTGGAACATGTCCGTGACCACGACACCCCAGAACCCGGAAAGCACCGCGTAGGTAAGGGCGATACAGACGCAGACGGTGATAGAAATCCACTGCATCTCCGGCGGTATGCCCAGCACCACCTGCAGGATGGTGGCCATGGCCTGAATCACCCAGCCCATTACTACGAAGTTGTATATTGTGCTGAAATAGCCTGCCTTGAACGCCCTCAGTATCTCGGCCGGGCGGCCTGAATAGCGAAGTTCTATCAGCTCATTGTCCGTCAACACCTCCGCCCTGCGCCAGAGCCGTGAGAAGAGAAACACCCCCAGGAGCCCGCCCAGCGCCACGTTCCACCAGAACCAGTTACGCCAGATGCCGTCGTTCCTTACGTATTCTGTGACGGCAAGCGGGGTGTCGGCGCCGAAGGTGGTGGCCACCATAGAAGTGCCCAGGAGCCACCAGGGCAGGGAGCGGCCGGAGATGAAGAATTCCTGTATGTTTTTACTTGCGCGGCGGGAGAAATAGACGCCTACTCCCAGGGAGAGGCTGCAGTAAAGACCAATGATGACCCAGTCTACGAGCGAGAGACCCATTAACGCCCATAATTCTGGAGTCTATTGGTCCGCCTAAGGCGGACTGGACTCCACAGGGGACAGTTGTTCGAAGTTACCCATCATCGGACGGCAATGCTACCAGCGGTATACGTTCAAGTCAAAGATTTTTCCATCCCTGCCGGGGTTGGATTATCAATTATATCCCCCTAAACATGATGGGTCACATTTGGACTTTAAACCACGTGGCAGCCAATATCCATCTCTGCTATAATTACTAAAGGTTGGAATTACCGGTTATAAGGACTTTTTCTATGCAGCTTACAAAAAAAATACAGACGCTGCCGACCACGACCGGGGTCTATATGATGCGAGATTCCCGTTCAAAGGTAATCTACGTGGGTAAGGCAAAAAACCTGCGCTCCCGCGTCAGGACATATTTCTTCCATAAGGGCGGGGACGGCAGGCCATTAATCGGCCAACTTGTTAAAAGGGTAGCCGACATAGACATTGTACTGACGGACACGGAAAAAGAGGCCCTGATACTCGAAAACAACCTGATTAAGCAGTTCAAGCCACGCTATAATGTCCTGCTCCGCGACGATAAGACGTATGTAAGTATCAGACTCGACATGCGCCGGAAGTACCCGCACCCACGTGTGGTGCGCGAGGTCAGGAAGGACGGCGCACTCTACTTCGGCCCATATTCATCTTCCCGGTCCGTCAGAGAGACGCTCCGGTTCATCTACGAACTCTACCCCATACGGAAGTGTTCCGACCCCACGTTCCGCGGCCGGACACGGCCATGTCTATACCACCAGATGGACAAATGCATGGGACCGTGTATCGATGACCTTGCGGACGAGAAAACCTACCGTGCGATGATTGAGGAGATCGTCCTGTTCCTCAGGGGGAGGAAGCAAGACCTCATTGACGCCCTTCGCGAGAAGATGAACAGAGAGGCGGTTGAAGAGAGATACGAAGACGCCGCCCAGACACGCGACCGTCTGAGGGCCGTTGAAGAGACGATAGAAGGACAGAAGATACACTCGATGAGCTTCACCGACAGGGACGTGTTCGGTTATTATCGCGAGGGCAAGGAACTTCAGATACAGGCCATGTTCATACGCAGGGGCAGGCTTGAGGACCTTGCCGGATACAGCTTCACACTTGAATACGACACTCCTGAAGGGGTGTTCAGGGCCTTCCTGAACCAGTTCTACGGCCACAACCGTTTCATACCAAAGGAGGTAATAATACCCACCCGGACCGAAGACGCCCCGGTGCTCGAGGAATTCCTGAGTGACACAGGCGGCCATAAGGTCTCGGTTATCTGCCCGCAGAAAGGGGAAAAGCTGAGACTTGTGGCTCTGGCCAGACGCAACGCCGAGAACGCTTTCCGGGCCAGACACGCAACACCCGACAGACAGAAAAAGATTCTAACAGGACTTAAGAAAGCACTGGGACTAAGAAACCTGCCTGAGACCATCGAGTGCTTTGACATATCCAATATCGGAGGCAAGCTGGCCGTAGGCTCGATGGTGACCTTTAAAAACGGCATGCCCGACAAGAACCGCTACAGGCGATACAGGGTGGAGGGCGTCAACCAGCCGGACGACTGCGCCATGATTCACGAGATGCTATCGAGGCGTTACAAGAAGGCGAGCAGGGGCGACAGGGGCAAAAATATTCCGCAACTGGTCATGGTTGACGGCGGCAAGGGACAGCTCGGCGTCGCATTGAAGGTTATGGCCCACGCGGGTATTACGGACGTTGACGTGATAGCCCTGGCCAAGGCCCGCAAAAAATATAATAACGACATGCAGCTTGAGTATGAACTCCAGGACCGGGTGTACGTCCCCGGCAGTGAAGAGCCCATCGCCCTCCCCGGCGACTCATCTGAACTTATGCTGCTGGGCCGGATCCGCGACGAGGCGCACCGCTTCGCCATCGAATATCACAGGAAACTCCGCCAGCGGATGTTCTACCGCTCGCCCCTTGACGCCATTCCCGGTATAGGCCCCGCCCGGAAGACGAAACTCATGAAGTGTTTCGGGAGCATACAGAACATACGCGACGCGGGTCTTAAGGATTTAAAGGAGGTCGCCGGACTTCCTGAGCGCCAGGCCGAGGCCATCTACAACTACTTCCACGCCGCGGCTACTGACGCATAGGGACGGATTTTAACCCTGGCGTGAAATTCCTTATAAAAATTATCGAGGCATGTACATCATAACCGCAGCGCCAGCCAGCGCTATACACGCCCCAATAATCTCGAAGCGGTCCGGTTTCTTCTTATCAATCACCCATCCCCAAATAATAGCGGAAACGATGAATATTCCGCCATAGGCAGCATAGACTCGTCCGAAATGTGCTGGCTGAAACGTCTGTATGATTCCATACATGAATAAAACCGGCACACCCAATAATCCCAGGAGTATCCCCCTGCGTTCTCGCAACCACAACCAGACCAAATATCCACCGCCAATCTCATAAAGAGCAGCGGCAAAAAATAGCGTCAATGAGACTATGATTATCTTTGCCATTGTTGTTCGTATTTCCTCGGCCAATAGAATATTACCGCTACCCCAATGAGAGCTATGAATGCACCGATAACATCGAATCTGTCCGGGGCGATACCGTCAAAGGCCCAACCCCAGAGCATGGCCATCACAATAAAAACACCTCCATAGGCGGCGTATATCCTGTGAAAATGAGATGGCTGCAGTGTTGGGACAACACCGTAAAGAAACAATACTAAGCCGCCAAGAAGCCCAACTACCAGCGCATAATCTTCTCTTATCCAGAGCCAGACAAGATAACCCCCGCCAATCTCAAAAAGACCGGCCAGGAAGAAATAAACCAGTGTCTTCGATATAATTTTAGGTTTATGGTTGTTCATAATAATACAATCGTGGGAGTGTAGAGAATTATGACCGGTGCGTCGAGACACATCCTACCTTACTGAGTAGGGGCGGCTCTTGCGGCCGCCCAACGTCATAGGCCAGGTGCAAGACCTGCCCCTACTATTAGTTATTACGTCTTCATCTGAATATATTCCTCGACGGATACCTTCCGCCCGTCTTTCAGCCTGGCGAACCTGCCAAAATCGCCCAGGGTCTCCAGCGTCTCTCTGGGGAGTACGGGCCCGTCGATACAGATCCGCAGCCCGTCGCAACAGCACTGGCCGCACAGACCTATACCACACTTCATATACCTTTCCAGCGACGCCTGCATCGGTAGACTGTGCCTCTGCGCGAACTCAAGGACCTTATAAGTCATCGGTTCGGGGCCGCAGACATAAAGGTTTATGACGCCAAAGCGGCTGTAAAGGTCCTCGAGCTTCTTGGTGGGCAGTCCTTTTGTCCCTTCCGAGCCGTCCTCCGTAAACACCGTCATGCCGCTGAACCCCGCCCTGTTACGGTACAGAATCTCTGAAGCAGTTTTTGCCCCCTGTATAATCATTCCCCTCTCCAGCTTGTCTACAAGCGTGGCCAGGCTGGCCATGCCTACTCCCCCGCCGATAATGCAGGCATTGCCCTTCTCCATGCTAAACGGCGTCCCGAATGGGCCTCTTACGCCCAATATCTCTCCGGGATTCATCTGGTGCAACCTGCGCGTAAAATTGCCCCTGCATGCCACAGTTATCCCAAAGGAATCATCGCCGAGATAGGAGATGCTGAAGGGCTTCTCGTCCATGCCGGGTATCCACAGCATGATAAACTGCCCCGGCTCATACTCGAACTCACCGCACTTAAAAAAGAAGCTCTTTGACGTGCCGGACTCCTCTACTACCCTGTCTATCTTGATGATAGTAGGCTCCAGCACGTTAAAGGCAGGTTCGTTGCTACTCGGTGCCTGATTCATGGGCAGCCCCTATAAGTTCTTTCACGGAACTATAGCCGTTTTTCACCATCCAGTCTTCCATCTCACCGCAGACCGTAGAAAACACGCCAACACCGCCGGTACAAACGGCGGTACCTATACCGACCGCGCTCGCGCCCGCCATGAGCATTTCTATGGCGTGCCTCCCGGCTGATACCCCACCAGTCCCGATTATCGGTATGCGCACGGCCTCGTATATGTCGTAGACACACCTGACGGCAATCGGTCTTAAGGCCGGTCCGGAGATGCCCCCCTTCTTGAAACCCAAGACGGGGCGCCGGGCCTCTATGTTGATTATCATCCCCGGGCCTATGGTGTTCGTTGCCGTTATACCGTCTGCTCCCGCCTCTTCAGCGGCCTTGGCCACCTTCGCGATGTCTGCCGTGTCGGCCGATAATTTTACAAACAACGGTATGCTGGTCACCCTTCTGGCTGCAGAGACTACCTGTCGCACGTAACTTGGGGTATTTTGTCCCGCCATCGCCCCAAAGCCGGGAGTATGGGGACATGAAAGCGATATCTCTATTGCGGCGAATCCCTGGCTCCACAGCCCCTCCACTACCTTCACTATATCCCCTACCCCCCTGCCTATAACGCTGGCTATCACCGGCACACCCACGGCGCCCGGGTTGCTGAACTCCTGCGCTGCCGCATGCAGCCCCGGATTCGCGTAGCCCACCGCGTTAAGCAGGCCCGCCTCAAAGCCTACCGTGACGGGGTTGTTGTGGCCCGGCATGGGGTCGAGGCTTATTGATTTCGTAGTGACCGCGCCCGCACCCGCGCCGGCCACCGTCTGGAGGAGAGCGTTACTCGTGCCAAGGATACCCGACGCGAGCACCGTAGGATTTCTGAGCGCTATTCCAGAAATTTCTGTAGATATATCTACCGCCGCCATCGATACAAAGTATAACAAAACACTAAAATATATCAATCAAAAAATACCAGTTATAGGGTAATTATAGGGACAGGGCCACATATCTTGTATGGCACGCCCTGACCTCTTTGTCTTCATTCCATACAAGAATTTGATGGAAGCTATGCAAAATGGTTTTTCCCCGGTTGCTTGACAAATGAAACGGTCTATGAAAGTTCTTTATACTCTTCCCGGGTATTTTTCTTTGAATTATGTCCCAAAAAATACTAGAATCTGTCAAGCAACGTTAAACAACCGCGGACCTGAAGCCAGGAAGGGGTTTTCCCGACATGTCGATTACAGTAGACGACGTAATTAAAGTGGCTATTGAAAAGGAAGAAAACGCCTACAACCTCTACCGTGGGATGTTGGACAAGATAAACGATCCCGGCGCCAAGGCCATGGTGTCCAAGCTTGCCGAAGAGGAGCGCTCGCATAAGAATGCCCTGGAAAGGCTGGATCTAAAAAAACTGCAGAAACTGGGGTCTAAAAAGGTAGAAGACCTGAAGATTGTAGAATACCTGCAGGACAGAGTGATTACCGACACGTCCAGCCTGCAGGACGTGCTGGTCTTTGCCATGAAGCGCGAGAAAGAGGCGCATGAGTTCTACAGCAGGTTCGCAAGCGAGATGCCCGACCTGGAGGTCAAGAATATCCTGGAGGCGCTGGCGCAGGAAGAGCTGAAACACAAGAGAGATTTAGAGGTCTTTTACGACGACGTCATATACCAGGAAGACTAGACTCGCGTCATCACTGTATTGAAAACCCGCCGTCCACAAATATTGTCTGTCCGGTTATATAATCAGACCCGCTCGCGGACAGGAAGACCACCGTGCCTACAAGGTCTGAAGGTTGTCCGAGCCTTTTCATGGGGACCTTGCTCTCCAGCGCCTTTCTGACCTTTGCGTCTTCAAGCATTTTTCTGGTAATCTCCGTCTCCATCGTCCCGGGTGCTATGGCGTTTACGTTGATGTTGTACCTGGCCCATTCCACGGCCAGCGCGCGAGTAAGCTGGATAACACCCCCCTTGCTCGCACAATAAGCGGATGCATTCCTTGCGCCGAGGGCGCCCATGGCCGCCGCCATGTTTACAACCTTCCCCCTCTGTCGCTCTATCATGTGCCTGCCAACGGCCCTGCAACATAGATAGGTGCTTGTCAGATTGGTGTTAATCAGCCTGAACCAGTCCTCGACCGCCGACTCCACTATGGGCTGCCCCATGTACGTCCCCACGTTGTTGACCAGGACGTCAATCTTTTTGAACTTCGCAAGGGTTTTTTTGACCACCTTCTCAACGTCCTCAGGTATGGTAACGTCGGCCGCTATCGTAAGCGTCCGCGCGCCGATGTCCGAGACCTCCTTCTCGGCCTCTGCCAGCTTAACGGGCCCGCGGGCCACCATCACTATATCGGCACCCGCCTCTGCCAGTCCCATGGCCATACTCTTGCCAAGGCCCTGGCTCGCGCCGGTTACCACGGCCACATGGCCCCTCAATTCAAACTGTTCCATGCACATAGCTTATATGCTCCAGTACCTATCTTGACGGAAACCCGCGGACGTAGACTACAACGGCTTTCATCTCTTCTCCGTTCATCTTCTCCTTAAAGGAGAACATCCTGCCCGGAGAGCCGTTCGTTATCTGCTCTATCATCCGTTCGTCCGTTGTTCGTTTCTGCCACTCGGGGTCATTGAAATCCGGGAACTCTATGCCCTCCGCCATTGCTGCCAGCCCTTTTCCCAGGTCCGTACCCCTGCCGTCCACACCATGGCAGGGCGTGCAGTGCTCCTTGTAAAGGGCCTTCGCATCTATTTCAGCCCCAACAACAACCATTGCCGGACACAGAAACATGACAATACAACATAATATACTCGTTACCGCAGTCAGGATATCTTTCATAATCGTCATTCCCTACTAAAAGACAGACAAATATACAGGCTGGCAACAAAATGCTAGCAGGAAACGCAACCAAAATCAACTTAAAGACTTGCGGAGATGCCTTTATCTGCTACAATTCTCTACTATTGGAGAACAAACTACATGACTGTTAGCAAAAAAGGCCTCTGGATACTTGTCGGCCTGTTTATAAGCGGTATCTGCCTCTGGCTCTTCCTGAAGGAAATAGACTGGGAAGAGTTGTCCCGCGCGCTGCATGAGGCAAATTATATATACGTAATTCCCGTTGTGCTGCTTACCGTTTTGACTTACCTGGTAAGGACCGCCCGCTGGGAGCTTCTCATACTACCGCTCAAGAAGGTGTCTTTTACAAACGTCTTTTCCGCCATAACTATAGGGTTTATGTCAAACCACCTCTTGCCCGCCAGGGCGGGTGAAATCATCAGATGCGTCGTCCTCAGCAGGAGCGAAAAAATGAGGGCAACGGGGATCTTTGCCACGGTGGTAATGGAAAGGCTCCTGGATTCCGTGAGCCTGATCATCTTTGCCACAGTGGTGATTGCTATTATCTCGCCCCATGGTGGAGGAGTCAACCCCATTAACGATGAAACCCACCTGTTCAGTCAGTTAAAAGAGGGTATCTGGGTGCTGGCAGGAGTAAGTTTTGTTACCGTAGTTTTTCTCGTCTTGTTGGACGTTTACTCTCAAAAGGCTCTCGACCTTACTGATAGACTGTTCTTTTTCGTGCCACACGCCATCAAGGACAAGATACGGCACCTCCTCGAGTCCTTTGTGCAAGGTTTGAAGGTCCTGAAAAATATAAGGCAGGTCCTCTGGTTAACCTTTCTCTCCTTCAGCGTGTGGATCTTGTTTGCGGTAGCAATGGTGGTACTTGGCTACTCATTCGGGATACAAATTCCCTTTGCGGGGATGTGTTTCGTACTCGTGTGCATTTCACTGGCGGTTGCACTTCCACAGGCGCCCGCCTATATCGGGGTTTTTCACCTTGCCGTCCAAAAGAGTCTTGAACTCTTCCATGTAGCCCCAGCGGCCGCCCAGAGTTTTGCCATCGTTCTGTGGGGGATAAGCGTCTTCACCTCTATAGTCTTAGGGCTATTCTTTCTCTGGAGGGAGGGCCTGAGCTTTGGCCAGATCGTAAAGGCACAGGAGGTCTCCGACAACAATACTACTGCAAAGGAACCGTCCTGACGAGCTGCCGCCCTATATCATCCGGCCTCTGCCGTTGACGGTCGAGTTTTTTCCAGTACGCGCATGATAACCATACCCGCGAAGAACCCGCCTATGTGCGCCCCCCATGCAATCCCACCTCCGGCGTCCGCAGCCGCGGTGAAGGCCACAACACCACTGAAGAACTGAATAACGAACCAAAAACCCAGGACAGCCAGAGCCGGCAGTTCAACCACCGTCCAGATAAATAAGATAGGAATAATGCACAACACCCTGGCCCCGGGGAAGGTAATTATGTACGCACCCAGAACGCCCGCTATAGCGCCGCTCGCCCCGATGCAGGGGATGACGGCCACGGGGCTTGCCGCCACGTGAACCACGCCACCGATGACACCGCATGCGAGATAAAACGCCAGAAACCTGAAGTGCCCCAGCCTGTCCTCCACGTTGTCCCCAAATACCCACAGGTATAACATATTCCCTGCGATGTGGATTAGCCCGCCGTGCAGGAACATGCTTGTTACAAACGGAAGGAAGGTGGCCGTGATGAGTGAGGGGTCGCGGCTGAGATGGTTTAGAAAGAAGACGACTTTTGACGGCACAACACCGTAGTGGAGGATCAGGTCCTCAACGGCGCTTCCCAGCGCCATCTCATAGGCAAAGACCATTCCGTTGAGAATGATGATAGATACAGTAACGTACGGGTACGTACCGGTGGGATTATCGTCCCTGAAAGGTATCACAACAACTACCAGCCCTTCATGAATAAGCTAGCGGGGAAGGTTGACAAGCAGTTCATAGTAGGGAAAGCCGCTGCCGGGACACTGTGTGTCCCGCATGTGCCGGTGCAATATCACGTTCTCTGAGGGTATGTCGCAAAGCCCCTGAAGCTCCGCAACCAGTTCCGCCAGGCTCTCCATCTGGTCTTTTGTGGGGCTTCCCGCCTCGAAATCGCCAACAAGGCATACCCCTATACCATGCTGATTATATTCTGCAGACCCTGCGTGGGCCCCGTCAATCTGCCCTGTCCACCTGTGCCCCGTCTCCACAAGACCGTTTCTCGAACCGTGTCCGTTACCAATAACGAAATGATAACCAAGCCCCCTGTCCCACCCCCTTTTGTTACGGTGAAATTTGTCGAAGCTGGCAGCACTTCCGGAGGGAGTCGCACTATGATGAACCACTATGTATTTCCACTTGTTTGGAACAACCTTCACCCGGGGCAGCTTGAGCTTGCGCGGTGCCCACTTTCTTTCCACCACGGGCTTCGGTATCGGCCTTACAACCGTGCTGGGCGGCGCCACCGTGCCGCACCCACTTACTATAATAATATACGCAACAAAAGAGGCCACAAGGACCCATCTGTTCCACCTGTCCATAAACATTCCTGTATGACAAGACGTATCTGCAGATTTTTGCATATAACTCACATCCACCTAGAATTGTTTCTTACTGTCCAGCAGGATAGTGACCGGCCCATCATTGGCCAGTTCCACAAGCATTTTGTCCTGAAACCTCCCTTCCACCACGGGTACCCCCACCTGCCGAAGGCGCTCGACAACCAGGTTGTACAACTTTTCGGCCTTTTCAGGCACCGCCGCATTAACAAAGGACGGCCGTCTCCCCTTTCGGCTGTCGCCGTAGAGGGTAAACTGTGAAACCACCAACACCCCTCCGCCTGTCTCCTTCAGAGAAAGGTTCATCTTCCCCCGGTCGTCCTCAAAGACCCTGAGCCCGCAAACCTTTGCCGCCATATATTCTGCGTCTTCCTCGGTGTCGTCCTTCCCCACACCAACAAGGACCGCAAGGCCGTGGCCGATCTCACCGACAACGTCCCCCTTAACCTTCACCCTGGCATATTTTACCCGCTGAACCACTGCCCGCATGAGGATAAATTCTTCCGTATGTTCGTTACACAAATCTTACCCGCGTATGTCATGACCACACCATGACCGTTAACAACAATGAATCTTACATGATATTAGAGCAGAGTAAACTCTGCCGCTACAATATTTATTAGTGTACAGCATCTTCTGGCCCTCAGTGAAAGCCTGTAAAATTATAAAACCCCCTCATTCTTCCGGTCAAGGAAATTATGACCCTCAATCGTGCCATATTATAGACGATAAAGTACCGCCGCTCCGTGCGAGGTTCATTTCCCCCCCCCCCCTTCCCTGCGACTAAGCAACGCAGGGCGTCACGCCCCCTGACGAATAAGGGTCGGCATCTACTGTTTGACAAAACGCGTAACAGTTGTTAAACTTGCCCTGTCGTAACTCACCAGCTCGGCTTATACTTATAACAGCAGGATTAAGATTATGCCTCTCAGATATTTGCCCGGTATCCTCCTTTTACTACTGGCAATTCCAACGGCTGCCAGCACCCCTGCTGCCGGCGAGGTTCAGAAGGCTGTTGTTCCGGTACTCGGCGTGGAAGAACTGAGAGCCGGCATGACGGGCTATGGAAAGACCGTCTTCAAGGGCGACAGGATTAGCACGTTCGACGTAGAGATACTCGGCGTCCTAAAGAACTGGGAGGCCAAGACGGACATGATACTGATAAAGATGTCCGGGGACCCCATCGACAATACAGGCATAATCTCCGGGATGAGCGGCAGTCCCGTATATATAGACAACAAGCTCATCGGCGCCGTGTCATACGGCTGGAGTTTCGCAAAGGAGGCGATTGCCGGGGTAACTCCGATAAAAGACATGCTCAACGTAATGAGCCTCAGCGCAGACCCGGCGAAGGCCGGTGAAGGGTCCCATCGCGCCGTTCGTCCATGGGAATCGTCCTTCTCCCTGCAGGAACCTACCGTAAAAGAGATGCTGTCAGACATGGGGAGTTCCGAGTCTCACCCCCTTCGTCTCGTGCCTATAAAGACGCCCCTCGTCGTTTCCGGCTTTGACCAGAGGGTTATAAAGGACATGACTCCTGTCCTGGAAAGGTATGGACTGTTTCCGGTTCAGGGCGGTGGAGGGGCATCTGGAACCGCGTACGCTTCGCCGGAGCTGGTACCGGGCGCGGCAGTGGCCGGCGTGCTTGCCTCCGGCGACATAAACGCCTCTGCCGTCGGCACTGTCACTTATCGCGATGGCAACAACATCCTGGCCTTCGGCCACCCCTTCATCCAGTCCGGCGAAACAGACATGCCCATGGCCGGCGCCTATGTATATGCCGTGGTGCCAAGCCAATCCACGTCGCTTAAAATAGCCGCCCCCACAAGGATTGTAGGACGAATCACACAGGACAGAAAGACCGCGCTGGCCGGATGCATCGGCGAATTCGCAGACATGATACCATGTCACATCAGCGTAAAAGGCGCCCAAAACGTCGAATATAATTTCAGCGTGATAAACGACAGGTCCCTGACGCAGACGCTCGTTCAGTGGGCCGCGGAAAGCGCGCTGTTAGCCACAGAGCGACAGACAGGGGACAAGACCATAAAACTCCGCCTGTCCCTGCACGTAGACTGCATGGACAGACCCATAAAGATAGAAAACACGATGTACGAGCCCCATCCAACATGGTCCCCGGTATATTACATCACTCAACCCATCTCTTCTATAATGAACAATAACTTTCAGGACGTGAAGATAGAGAAGATAGACCTTGAAGCCGAGGTGTCGTCAGACCGCAAGGTGGCCCGAATACAAAGCATACACGTAGACAAAAAGCACATAAAGCCCGGAGAGACCGTCCGCGTAACAGTCACGATTAAACCATTCGGACATGAGCCTGTCACCACGACAATTCCGATACAGATACCGCCGGACACGGCCCCCCGCAGCAGTATAGTCCTAAACGTGTGCAGTTCAAACGCCAGCCAGGCTATAGAAAGGAGCAGGGCGCCTGACATATTTAATCCCTCTAGCTTCGAACATCTCGTAAACATCCTGGAAGGCACGGAACCCAACACTAACCTCATCGTGCGCGCCTTACTCCCAAAAAGAGGCATTACCTTTAAGGGTCAAAGGTTCCCCTCCCTACCTTCCTCACTGCTGAGCACCATGTCACATTCCAACCAGAGCGGTGTCAGCCGGTTAATGGACGAAGTGGTCTACCGGGAACCGGTCGAGTGGATACTTGCCGGCTCCAAGACACTCTACCTGTTCGTGGATGACGGTTGATATGAGACCCCTGCACAGGCACCCGTTCAAACTGACCACAGGACACCTTTCATTCCTTGTAATGTCATTCCTTCTGGCAACATTCCTCCACGCCGTTGAGACCCGGGCCGTTTCCACCAAATTCTTGAAGGAATCCCCATCCACGGGCTTTGACGAAGGTGAAATGTCCAATACCTCCCTGACCGCGACGGTGATAAAATTATCTCCAAAAGTCACACGTATAGAAGGCATAAAGGAACAATACGTGTGGTGTCTCACGAAGGACGAGTACGGCAATCTTTACATAGGAACAGGCGACCCCGGCTCGGTATATAAAGTCTCCCCTACGGGCAATTTTTTCCTGCTCTACACCTTCCAGGAACCCTACGTGCAGTCCCTGGCAGTGAGTCCGGCCGGAGACATATTTGTCGGAACGGCACCCCAGGGCATTATTTACAAAATAACTCCCTGGAGAGACGTCGTTATGGTATGTGACCTCCCCGACTCCTATGTCTGGAAACTCCGGTTCGATAAGACAGGGAGGCTCTATGCGGCAACGGGTCCAGAGGGCAAGATATACACTATAGCCGACGATGGTGAGGCAAGCGTCTTTTTTGATTCTTCCCAGTCTCACATCCTTGACATGATTGTGGATGGAGAGGACAACCTGTATGCATGCAGTGAACCGGACGGGCTTGTCTACAAAATAACACCCGGCGGCAAAGCCTTCGTGGTATACGATGCGCAGGAAGGCGAGGTGCACTGTCTTGCCCTGGACGGTAAGGGTAATTTATACGCAGGGACGGCGTCCGGTGCGCGTCCGCAATTACCCATGCTCCGCCAGCCTCCCGCCGCTCCATCTATCGGGCCGCTGCGGCCTATCGAGCCTGTCCCGCCGGTGGAGGTAGACGCCCTTCAGCAGGCACCGCTGCCCACACCTCAGCCTCTCCAAATACCGAGAGCAAGGCCGGGCTACAGACCTCCCCCCTATCCTGCCACCCCCAAGGCGAAAAACGTCGTCTATAAGATTACGCCCGGCGGTGTCATTAAGAGGATTCCTTTGCGTAAGCCCGGGTTCATATTCGCACTCTCCGCAGACCCGGACAACAACGTCTATGTAGCAACGGGTGATAAGGCCGGGCTGTACCGGATAGACAAGGACGAGAATGTCAGCACCTTGCTCGAGGTAGAGGAGTCTCAGATCCTCTCCCTCTTATTCCTGAACAAGAAAGGGCTTTTTCTCGGCACCGGTAATAAGGGGTCTCTTTATCAACTCTCCCGGACGTATGCCGGGAAAGGTTTCTTCGTGTCATCTGCTTTTGACGCAAAGATTAATTCATCCTGGGGAAACGTCTCCTGGGACGTGGAGGTCCCCGAAGGCACAAACCTCACCATCGCCACACGAACCGGCAACAGCAAAAAGCCCGACAACACCTGGAGTGAATGGTCTGCCGAGCTTGCGGCGCAGGCGAAAACGCAAAGCCCGTCATCCCGCTTCATACAATACCGTGCCAGTCTTTCTACCACCCTGCCCAACGCCACACCGACCCTGAAGAGCGTCTCTATAGCCTATCTGCCAACGAACCAGCCGCCGGAGATAATCTCATTATCCGTTGACTCACACGCCGTTCGCAAAGCCGCCCGTGCCAGGATGTATGGTCCCCGCCAAAGACCCGACAAGCCTCCAGGCCTGCGCAGGCCGGCCCCGGGACCCTCACAAAGAAGACCTTCCGACATGGCGAAACCACCGGGTGGCGGTTCCAAACTAATAAAATGGCAGGCGTCCGACCCCAACTATGACAACCTGAGCTTTACGCTCTATCACAAGGGCGTCAGGGAGAGAAACTGGAAGCTCTTGGAGGAAAAAACGACAAAGTCCTCTTTTGTATGGCAGACCACAAGGGTGCCGGATGGAGAATATCTTGTAAAACTTGTGGCCACAGATAACCCGGACAACCCGCCGGAAGTAAGCCTGACGGCCGAAAAGACCACCCAGCCCTTCATAATTGACAACACGCGGCCCCAGGTGAGCAGCCTTTCCGCCTCATACGCCGGAGACAATAACGTCGCCGTGACAGGCTCCTTCACTGACGATCTATCTGATATATCCAGGCTGGAATACTCCGTTGACGCCGCGGACTGGGTGGTTATATTCCCGGAGGACAAGATATTTGACGAAAGTGAGGAGTTTTTTCACTTTATCGTAGAAGGGCTTACCTTCGGAGAACACACCGTCGTGATAAATGCCACCGACAAAGAGGGAAATATCGGCAGCGGCAAGGTGTCGGTAGATCTCTGGGATTAGACTAAAGAAGGGGAAATCCCACCCGCGCCCTTCTTGTATGACCTGTAATTGGTCAGGCAAACTACACAATAATCAATGAAATAAGGGCACCCTGATTGAGACAGGGTGCCCTTATAATACTGACTTCATTAACAGCCTTTATTTCTTGACTGTCTTCTTCTGGGCCTTTTGCTGTGCATAGAAGGCCTTTTCGAGCACCATCAACCTGTGGAAGGCAGGGTAGCAATCTTGACCATGCACCGCATGGTCCAGACCGATTCTCTCTACCTCCGCTGACACCCTGATACCCATGGTGTACTTCATAAGGAACCATATGAAGCCTCCGCAGGCAAATCCCCACGCCATAACAATAACTACGCTTATAAACTGGGCAAGAAGCTGCCATCCGGAACCGACGATAAGACCGATGACTCCGCCGTAACTGCCGTCGGCGAAGATGCCCACAGCCATTATCCCCCACAGCCCGCACGAGCCGTGGACCGATACCGCGCCCAGCGGGTCGTCAACCTTGAGTTTCCAGTCCAGAAGCCATGTGCTCCCCATCATGATAAACGCGGCAATTATCCCTATCACTACGGCTGCCCACGCCGGAACCCAGGCGCACGGGGCCGTAATGGCGACAAGGCCGCCAAGCGCGCCGTTGCACATCCATCCCACGTTCGGCTTACCCTGTTTCAACCATGTCACAAATACAGCGACGACCGACCCTGCCGCACCTGCCAGGAAGGTGTTAACGATCACGACGGAGGTTCTCAAATCCGTTGCGGCAAGGGTACTGCCCGGGTTAAACCCGAACCAGCCGAAGTACAGGAACAATGTGCCTACCACCACATAGGTCATATTGTGGCCCGGCATGTTGTTCGGTGTTCCGTCAGCGTTGAACTTCCCCTTACGCGGCCCTAACGCCCACGCGCCCACAAAACCCATGATGCCGCCTACCGCGTGGACAACGCCGGAACCGGCAAAGTCCAGGGCGCCTGAGCCTATAGGCAGTTGGCTGAGCCAGCCGCCCCCCCAGATCCAGTGGCCGTAGATAGGATAGACTACACCGGCAACGAAAACGGCGTGGATAATGTACGCGGGAAAGCTGCATCTGCCCGCAATCGCGCCAACGGGTATGACGACGGCCTTGGTTAAGAAGACCATCTGGAACATCCAGAGTATGAAGGTATTTACGTCGTATGCGCCCCCGTAAAGTAACCAGCCGCTGTAGCCTATGGCGTCATTTCCCGCCATCGTCCCGGGGTAACCGCTGCCCCCGAACATCAGGGCAAACCCCCATACCCAGAACACAAGACCCGCTAGGGTGGTGTCAAGGAAGGCCTGGCACAGATAGTTCAGCATGTGCCTGGCGTGGAGGAACCCGCCCAACAGCGCGAAGCCGGACTGCATCATAAACACCAGTACCGCGGCAAGTACCGTCCAGGTAAAGTTCACCGCCGAGTGCACGCCCACTACAGTGGACATGTCAACCGATGAACCGTCGGCGTCACCTATACCTTGAAGGGTCCAGGGGACTGTAGTCTCTATGGGTTTTGGTGGAGGGACCCATGGCTTTACCTCTTCCCCCAGTACCATGGTTGCAGGGTCACAAAAGTACCCAATGGCGTAGAGCACTAAAAACGGGACGACAAAAGGTAAAAGTCTTTTCATCATTCATTTCTCCTAAGTAAGCTGTACACTGTACAGCTGCATCAGTTAAAAAGACTTTTATTACCCGCGTCGCGGCCGTCGGGGCGCTGGCGCACCCCATGGCACAAGACCCCTGCCATTGGGAAAATAAAAGATACACGCAGGTCCTTTTCAGAACAGACACTTCTTTATTTCATCGCCTATCTCCTGCATAAATGCCGTGCTTAGATAAGGATTCCCACTTCACTTGGGGCACAGTCTACCATAGACGAAAAGCCCTTTGTACAAAAAAAACAAACCCGATTACTGTTCCGAAACCCCTTGCCCGCAAAGCCCACAGCGCCACGCCCCAGGGCTAAAGAAACAAAACAGATAAAGACATACCGTTTAAGTAGCTATTTACCAAGGGATTAAAGACAAAAATGTTTATATTTTCCCCGCGATTCCACAGAATTCCCTTGACAACCTAAAGGTTTATTCCTAATATCCTTACACTTTTGTAAACTTTGCACGTTGCCGTGGCCCAAAGCCTGTTCCGGGCCAGGGGGTTAATATACATGACTGACTGCCGAGCCTTTTTTTGTTTTATAACCGTATTTCTCGTTATTGGGCTGTTGTCTTCGTCTGCATTCTCTGAGAACTACGTAATTAATGGAAGCCTGCAGACGAAAGGCAAAAAGAGGCATATCGTAAACACTAACGTTCGCAGTGAGTCTTTGCTTATTAAGGGTAACAAGGTTTACATTCGGGTATTCCTTGATGTAGGGGCAAGACACATTGGGGACACAAGCAGGACCAAAGAGTGGCTGTATCTGTTGCCCAAGGATGTGGTTTACGACGAGGTGAGTAAACGTATTTTTTATTATAAGAATAACTCCGAGATTGAGATAGCAAGGGAGAAGAGCTTTTTGGGTTTTATGCCGTATATGGCCCTGGCTGACGGTGTGAAGGTAATGAGTTCCCCCACCGACGCCAAGTTATTGGTTTCACTCGGCAAGAGTGATAGGAGTGTTCCGGTTCCAGGGTTATCTCCTGAAGATGGTATGGAGGAGAGCTTGAACAAGAAGTGCGGTCAGTGCCACGTATTGGAATACATATATTCCCACGAGGAGTGGATTGAGGAAGACGTCCTGCACGCGTTCAACAGGATGCAAATGGAAAAGCAAAAATTCACAAAGAAACAACAAGAAATAATTGACCTGTTTAAAGAATACCAAAAAGGTGAAATAGACGAAGGACACCTTGCCGAGTTCAAGTTATTGAAAGAAATTGCCGAGAAGGACGTGGTCGACTTTACAAAAGGCGTATACAAGAGCAATTGTGTACCCTGCCACAACCAGTCAGAGATCTCAGACGTCTCTGCACAGTACACCTCACGCAGATGCAAGAGCGTCATCGAGCGAATGAAAGAAAAGAAGCCATCTCTATTTCTCAACGCTGACACAGACAGGCTGGCCAGTCAGCTCTGGGAGATAAAGCTTACACCCGGGGGTGGCTCTTGAACGATATTAGATTAGTACGGTGTTTTGAGTGCGGAGTTATGAGTACGGAGTTGTCGTGTCTTTTAGAAAAGTAGTTCGTTTAACTGAAAAGTAACGTACAATTTAACAGTTAAGTAGGCAGGATAATTCTCTAACAAAGGAGAGGAATATGGGAAAGGGAGCCTATTTAGGCATATCATCATTCATTGCTTTGGTGATGTGCGCGCTATACGCATCAACTGGTATGGCCCAAGAACTATCTCCCGCTCAGGCAGGGGATTTAGAAGGCGTAATCGACACAGGTGATAACGCATGGATACTCACATCTTCAGCCCTGGTGTTAATCATGACTCCTGGCCTTGCCTTGTTTTATGGTGGTATGGCAGGGGCAAAGAATATGGCAAACACGCTGTGGATGTGTTTCATCGTCATCTGTGTTGTAAGTGTACAGTGGGTGCTCTGGGGTTACACCCTGTCGTTTGGCGAAGGTAACTGGTTCATCGGCGGTTTTGACTGGGTCGCACTCCAGGGAGTTGGCCAAGAACCTACTGAAGGGTCGACGTTACCCCACCTTACCTTCATGATTTTCCAGTGTATGTTCGCCATTATAACCCTCGCTCTAGTAAGTGGTGCCATTGTAGAACGAATGAAGTTCACCGCATGGTTATTGCTTATACCATTGTGGACGACGGTAGTCTATGCGCCGATATGCCACTGGGTATGGGGGCCGGGGGGTTGGCTCGGAAGCTTTGGAGCGTTAGACTTTGCTGGCGGTACGGTTGTGCATATCACTTCAGGCGCCTCCGCCTTGGTTCTATGTTTGTTCTTGGGGGTACGCAAAGGATACCCGAAATCTGTGCGCCCGCCGCATAACATACCATTTACACTGTTGGGCGCATCTTTACTATGGTTTGGGTGGTTCGGTTTCAACGCCGGAAGTGAATTAGCTGCCGACGGTCTTGCTGCAAGCGCCTTCGTGGTCACGAATACCGCAACGGCCTGTGCAGGGTTTACTTGGGCCATGCTTGATTGGGCCCATTCCGGGAAACCAACTCTGGTCGGTACTTGTTCCGGTGCCGTCGCAGGGCTTGTTGCCATTACGCCGGCCTCGGGTTTTGTAGGTCCCATGGGATCGATTGCAGTAGGTGTCGGTGCAGGCCTGGTGTGTTACTACGCCAGTGTCTACCTGAAAAGAGCCCTGGGTTACGACGATGCCCTTGACGTTGTCGGGATACACGCCTTTGGTGGAACCTGGGGTGCCTTTGCAACCGGGCTCTTTGCTCAGTTGTCTGTAAACCCAGGCGGCGCAGACGGCGCAATTTATGGCAACCCTTACCAGCTGATACCACAGTCCGTAGGCATCGCAGCCTCATGGGCTTGGGCCTGCGGCATTACGGCGATTCTGGCCCTGATCATAAAATACACAGTGGGCTTGAAGGCAAGTAGTGCTGATGAACAAGCTGGTATGGATATCACTCAGCACAAGGAGATTGCTTACACACATGAAACATAAACTGGCCTTGTCTGTTCTTTCTGATTAGAAGGTCAGTGCATTTTTGATGGTGCGTGGGGGGGACGAACTTACAAAGCGTTCCCCCTGCGTTAGCTAGCTTGGGTTTTAAAGAGATTCTGAAAACCTATGAACTGAGTGTGAGAAAGGAAGGAAACTACCATGAAAAAGGTAGAAGCCATAATCAGGGTCGGTAAGCTGAACGCCGTGAAAGCTGCCTTGGAAGAAATCAAGCATCCTGGACTTACGGTAACCGAGGTAAGAGGCCATGGTATTCAGAAAGGTATAACCGAGACATGGCGTGGTAAGTCCATTAAGATAGACCTCCTCGACAAGGTAAAGATTGAGGTCGTGACTCCAGACAAGGACGTAAACAAGATAGTCAACGCCATCGTCGAGGACGGCAAGACGGGTAATATTGGGGATGGAAAGATATTTATCAGCACCATAGATGAAGTCGTTCGCATCCGCACGGGAGAGAAGGGCGAAAAGGCCGTCTAGGCCATGGCGCTACAACCCCAATAAACGTAGACTTAAAAAAGGAGGTGGTCAGCTCATCGTAGCTGCACCTCCTTTTGTTTGCCTCAGCCCATGGGTTTCTAGTTGCACAGGACTTTTTTTAATCAGAAGGGTTCTTACCCCTCCTCCACAACCATTTCTTCTGTGACCTCTTCCTTTGGAGCCTCTTCCTCCGCCACCCCTTCCCCCTCCAACGGGGTAACGCCGAACTTCTGCACCATCTGTTCTATCTCGAGCAGGTCAACCCTATGCTTCTCTTAGATCTCATGTACCTTAGATTCTCCGTAAGTATCCTGCTACGCCGACTCCTTCAGGCCCGGTTATCGGCTCCGGCTTCGCCGGTCATCACCCCCGTATGCGATAAAGGATATGCCCGGCTAACATTAAATCAAGAAGTTTCTGCCGTAACACCGCGCTCACTCCTTTTTAACGGCCTCCCATATCGAGTCCATCTCCTCCAGCGAACACTGTTCGATATCCTTCCCCCTGGCCGCAAGCACGGCCTCTATTCTCTCAAACCGCCGCATAAATTTCTTCACGGTCTTGTGCAGGGCCTCCTCAGGGTTTATCTTTAGAAACCTTGACAGATTGGCGGCGGCAAACAGCAGGTCTCCAATCTCTTCCTCTACCTCCTCATACCTGCCCTGAACCATAGCCGTCTTTACCTCCTCCAGCTCCTCCTCAACCTTCGATACAACGTCCTCCACCTTCTCCCAATCGAAACCCACCCTTGACGCCTTCTTCTGTATCTTTTGGGCCTTCTGAAGGGCCGGCAGGTGTTTTGGCAGACTCCCGAGGACCGACTTGTTGCCCTTCTTCTCCTCCTCCTTCTTCTTTATCTTATTCCATATCTTAATTACCTCTTCCGCCGTGGCAAGGCGTGCGTCCGCAAAAACGTGTGGGTGTCTCGACGTCATCTTCTCCAGGCATGTCTTCATGACATCGTCTATATCAAACTCATTATTCTCACTGGCTATCTGCGAGTGAAAGAATATCTGAAAAAGCAGGTCCCCCAACTCTTCCTTCAGTTTCTCGGTATCCCGGGAGTCTACCGCATCTATTACCTCGTAGACCTCTTCCACCAGATAGGCCTTAAGGGAATCATGCGTCTGCTCCCTGTCCCACGGGCAGCCCCCCTCTCCCCTGAGCCTGCTCATCAACGCCACGAGTTCTTGGAAATTCCCACGTGAGTTCAAACCACCGTCTCCTCTCGAAGACCTTGGAAACCCTTTACGGCCCGGATAAATTCCTTGATAAGCCTTCTGTCCTTCTTGCCGGGCCTAACCTCCACGCCTGACGATACATCCACCCCAAAGGGCCTGGCCATCTCTATAGCGTCTCTTACATTTTCCGGGTTCATCCCACCCGCCAGGATTATGGGCCCGGCGTCCAGCTCCCCCGCCCTTCGGGCAATGGTCCACATCGACGGAACCGCCCTGCCGGTGCCGCCCGGCTTCCCTTTCTTGTACGTATCCAGCAAAAAAGCGTCTGCCTTATAACGGCTTAGCTGGTTGAGTCCCCTTTTGCCTCCGGCAACCCTCAGTGCCTTTACTACGCGATAGTCCCTTCTCAGATTCTCCAGGTCCGCAGGTGGTTCGTTGCCATGGAGTTGGACGGTATCAAGGCCGCAGTACCCCGCGACCTGTCTCACCGCCTGCGGGTCTTCATCAACAAAGACACCTACGAGGTTAACGAAAGGCCCTAACAACCTCACTATCTTTCTCGCCCTTTCAGGGGTTATCCTGCGAACACTCGGCGCAAATACAAAACCCAGGGCGTCAGCACCTAACTCCACGGCGTTTCTGGCGTCCCTCAGGTTGGTTATACCACATATTTTGACCCTCACCATTTCATTAATGCCTGAAATGCCTTCGTCCGGTAAAGACCATTGAAAGTCCGTTTTCCCGGGCCGCGGCGATTACTTCATCGTCCTTTGTCGAGCCGCCCGGCTGGATAATGGCTACAACCCCTGCCCTTGCTGCCGCATCCACCCCGTCTCTAAACGGGAAGAAGGCATCGGAAGCCAGCACACTGCCCTTCGCCCTGTCAGACGCCTTTTTTACGGCAATCTCAACCGAATCCACCCTGCTCATCTGTCCCGCACCCACACCTATGACCCCCCCGTCCTTGACCAGCACGATGGCATTTGACTTTACGTGCCTGGCCACTATCCATGCAAATTTCAGGTCGTTCAGCACCTCCTCCGAAGGCTTCTCAGCAGTGACGCATTTGATGCCCTTAACGTCTTCTGCGGCGGCGTCCTTCGTCTGTACCAGCATGCCCCCGCCTACTCTCTTCATATCCATCGAAGTGTCTTCAGACCGCTTGGTGTCAAGTTCGCCTGAGCGGAGTATCCTCAGGTTTGCTCCCCACTTACGCGCAGTCTTGAGCACCTCTAAGGCGTCAGGATCAAAATCGGGTGCGACCACGGCCTCAACAAAGTGGCCGGGTGCGGTAATCCCTTCGGCGGTTTGAACGTCTACACGGCGATTAAGGGCTATAATGGAACCAAAGGCCGACACGGGGTCCCCGCTGTAGGCCTTGCTGAAGGCATCGGAAAGCGTCCCGGCAATCCCCGCGCCACACGGGTTTGTATGTTTTATTACCGCGACTCCAGGTCCCTCAAACTCCTTTACAAGTTCAAGGGCCGCGTCCAGATCGAGTATATTGTTAAACGAGAGCTCTTTCCCCCATAACTGCTCAAGATGCGAAACGCAGGTTTCCCCTACACCTTCCGCCTCTACATAAAACGCGGCGTCCTGGTGCGGGTTCTCACCGTACCTGAGCTCCTGTTTCTTGAGGAACTCCAGTGAGAGTTTTTGAGGGAAACGGCCCTGTACGTCTCCCGCTAGGAAGCGGGAGATTGCACTATCGTAATGAGCAGTAAGCTTAAATGCCTGAATGGCAAGCTCAAGGGTCTTTGACCCGGATATAGCGCCGTTGTTCTCCCGCATCTCTTCCAGTATAGAGCCATACTGGTCAGGGTCAACGACGACGGCGACGTGTTTGTGGTTTTTTGCAGCCGAGCGTATCATCGAAGGGCCACCGATGTCTATATTCTCTATGGCCTCCTCAAACGTAACGCCCTCCCTGGCAACGGTCTTTTCAAACGGATACAGGTTTACAACGACCATGTCGATGGGAAGGATGCCATGCTCTTTCATCTGCTGGACATGAGCGGTGTTTTCCCGTAGTGCAAGCAGCCCCCCGTGCACCTTCGGATGCAGCGTCTTAACCCGGCCGTCCATCATCTCAGGAAATCCGGTATACTCAGAGACCTCTATAACCTTTAGTCCGTTTTCTCTGAGGAGCTTCGCAGTTCCTCCGGAAGACATAATCTCCACGCCAAGCCCCGCCAGGCCTTTTGCAAACTCTACGACACCCTTCTTGTCGTAAACACTTACCAGGGCCCTCTGCATTTTAGGCATAGACGCTGCTTCTTGATTCGGCCAGTACAAGACTACGACAGCCCCCAGCACCAACCCGTCGTCCCGCCCGGCCGGATGTTAGAAAACACTATCCTCAAATCACATCCAGGAATGACGTAATACTAACAGAACACAAGAGTTATGTCAAATGCAATAAAAGCATACCTGGGAAAATGTCCTTGCCATACCCGGGACTTTCTGTTAGACTCCCGGCACTTTTTTCCTGTGTTAATCAATTTATTTGTTATAGTACGGTCCATGGTCTCCTCATTCCAGTACAGCAACGTTAGTTGTTCCTGCCATGTACCTCACACCCGAACGAGCGAGGCGAAAGGAGACGCAGCGTATAGTGGGTGAAAAGTATCTATATTTTTTCGGAGACGGGAAGGCGGAAGGGCGCGCCGATATGCGTGCTTACCTGGGCGGCAAGGGTGCGAACCTTGCCGAGATGAGTAACCTCGGGCTGCCCGTTCCTCCCGGCTTCACCATAAGCACAAACGTCTGCAAGGCCTACTATGAGAAAAACCGGAAATACCCGGCCGGGCTTTCCACACAGCTTAAAGAGAATTTGTTCCGGTTGGAAGAGACCATGCAGGCAGGGCTGGGTGACACCACCAACCCGCTCCTAGTATCGGTGCGCAGCGGTGCGGCGGCCTCCATGCCCGGTATGATGGACACCGTACTGAACCTCGGATTAAACCAGAACACCCTCCAGGCCCTTATAAATAAAACCGGTAACGAACGCTTCGCCTGGGACGCCTACCGGCGGCTCATATCCATGTTCGGGGACGTAGTTATGGGTCTAGACCGGGACAGGTTTGAACATGAAGTGGAAAATATCAAGAAGAAGGCGCACATAAAGAACGACACGGAGCTAACCGTCAAACACCTTCAAGCTCTGGTAAAAAGATTTAAGGAAATATACAAAAAGGCCACGGGCGAAAACTTTGTCGACGACCCGAAGGTGCAACTTCAGAAGGCAATTGACGCTGTGTTTGATTCATGGAACAACCCACGGGCAATCAAGTACAGAAAACTCTACAACATCCAAGGCCTCCTGGGCACTGCCGTAAACGTTCAGGCCATGGTATTCGGCAATATGGGCGACCATTCCGCAACCGGTGTCTGCTTCACCAGAAATCCCTCAACCGGTGAGAACATCCTGTACGGTGAGTTCCTCTTTAACGCCCAGGGAGAGGACGTCGTGGCAGGCATACGGACACCAGAACCTATCATCAATCTGCGAAAAGAGATGCCCCGTATCTACAAGCAGATACTACAGTATAAAAACCTCCTGGAGAAACGTTACCGGGACATGCAGGACATGGAGTTCACCATCCAAGAAGGCAAGCTCTACATGCTCCAGACGCGTAACGGAAAACGCACCGCCAAGGCGGCACTGAAGATTGCCGCTGATATGGTGAAAGAGGGTTTTATAGACAAGAAGGCGGCCGTCTTGAGGATAGAACCCCAGCAGTTAGACCAGCTGCTCCACCCCGTATTTGACCCAAAAGCGAACAGGGTGGTAATAACCACGGGGCTTCCCGCCTCGCCCGGTGCGGCCACGGGCAAAGTGGTCTTCAGCTCTGAAGAGGCCGAGAAACTGGCCGCGCGAAATGAAAAGGTCATCCTGGTCAGAAAAGAGACCTCTCCGGAAGACGTCGCCGGGATGCACGCCGCACAGGGCATACTTACAAGCCGTGGAGGTATGACGTCCCACGCCGCCGTAGTCGCCAGGGGTATGGGCAGGTGCTGCGTGGTAGGCGCGGGGGACGTGAACGTCGACTACAACTTGCAGCAGTTCACCGTAAACAGCAAGGTGATAAGGCGCGGCGACCACATCTCTCTGGACGGCACCGTCGGCGAGGTGATGCAGGGGCGGGTACCCACGATAGAGCCAAAACTCACTGCTGATTTCTCCAAGCTCATGAAATGGGCGGACGAATTCAGAAAATTAGATATAAGGACCAATGCCGACACCCCTGAAGATGCCACCAAGGCCAGGACGTTTGGCGCCCAGGGAATCGGACTATGCCGTACAGAGCACATGTTCTTCGGTGAACACAGAATTAACTACGTAAGACAGATGATTATGCTCGCCCCGGAGGTAAAAAACCTTAAGGCAAGGATTGGGCCAATTGAGCAGGAACTTCAAAAAGCGCCGAAAGAAGAGAAGGCCAAACTGAAGGCGGAAATCGCCGAGCTGAAGAAAGCCCTGAAACGTCCTAACGCATTATTCACACAGGCTTTACGGAAGCTACTCCCCATGCAGAGAGGCGACTTCGAGAAGATGTTCAGGGCCATGAAGGGCCTGCCGGTAACCATCCGCCTGCTCGACCCGCCGCTCCACGAATTCCTGCCCCACGGCGAAGACCACTACAAGGAAATGGCCAGGAAGTTCGGCATGACACTTGGGGAGGTCATTAAGACCGTTACACGGCTGCAAGAAGTTAACCCGATGCTCGGCCACCGCGGCTGCAGGCTGGGAATCACCTATACAGACATATACGACATGCAGGTAACGGCCATAATTGAGGCCGCCTGCAACGTAAAAAAGAAAGGCCTCACGGTGTACCCGGAGATAATGGTCCCGCTTGTGGGTATGGCCGCAGAGTTCAACCTGCTAAAGGATAACATAAACAAACAGGCCCGGGCCGTAATGAAAAAGAAAGGCGTCAAGGTCAAATTCGCCGTGGGCACCATGATAGAACTGCCAAGGGCGGCCCTGATGGCCGATAAGCTGGCCGAACAGGCCGAGTTTTTTTCCTTCGGCACAAACGACCTGACGCAGATGACCTTCGGTTTAAGCCGCGACGACGTCGCCAACTTCCTGCCCGATTATATAGAACAGGGTATTCTAAAGAAAGACCCGTTCCAGTCCCTTGACCAGGACGGCGTGGGCCAGCTCATTGAGATAGGGGTCAAGAAGGGAAGGTCCACCCGGCCTAATTTGAAGATAGGTATCTGCGGTGAACACGGCGGCGACCCCGACTCCATCGAATTTTGCCACCGGATAGGCATGAACTACGTGAGCTGCTCTCCATACCGGGTACCTATCGCCCGCCTCACCGCCGCCCGTGCCAACATTCACGGCGCAGAAACGTCCTCCACGGTGTAGTCAGACCCAACCACAAAGCCCTTCATGATTGTCATTCTGAGGTAGTGAAACAGCCGAACAGTGTAGCGTCGGAGCTGTACCAGAGGACAGGTCTTCCCTCGGTGCGACTTTCTCCGACGTTAAACGTGGCAGTCGTGCCTGAGGCTGAAAGTCCACTGGTTTGTTTGGAGGGCGGATCTACGACTTGACCCTACCCAGTGTTGTAGCGGTCGAGCTTGCTCGACTTTTGGCAGAGCAAGCTCTGCCACTACAAAAAACCTTTTTGAGGGTTCCGCAGGGTTTTAACCCTGCGGAAAATAATGAACCTTACTTACTTTTACCCAGCAATCTTTTGCGCAGGAGGCGGCGTTTGATGTGGGCTATGGACCGGGGCGGGTCAAGCTCCTTGGGGCAGCACTGGCAGGCAAAGACGTTGTGGCACCTCCACGCGCCATACGGGCCGTCTGCCTGCTCTATTCTCAGATTATGGATGCCGTCACGGGTGTCCCTCACGTAGCGGTCTATCTTAAGTAACGCCGCGGGACCTATATACTCCTTACTTGTAAGGGTAATCGGGCATGCCGAGTAGCAGCTGGCGCACTGGATGCAGTCTATAACCATATCCAGTTCCTTCCTGTCCTCCTGGCTCTGGATTCGTTCCTTTTCGGGCGGGGGTGAGCCGGGGACTAGATACGGCCTTACCAGCTCATGCTTCTCCCAGAACTGGTCCATATTCACACAAAGGTCTTTCTCTACCTCCAGGTGGGCAAGGGGCCTGATGGTGATTTCTTGTGTCTTTAGCGATGCGACCTGCGTGTTACAGGCAAGCCTGTGCTTACCGTTTATATGCATGGCGCAGGAACCGCATACGCCGGCCCTGCACGATGACCTGAAGGCCAGAGAACCGTCCAGGTTCTCCAGTATGTAATTAAGCCCGTCGAGCACGGTCAATCCCTTCCCGTTATCAGGCAGGGGCACGCGGTAGGCCTGAAGGTGAGGTTCACTGCCTGAATCAGGGTCGTAGCGTAAGACGTTGAAGGTTATGTCCGCCACCTAGTATTTCCTCTCTTCCAATTCAAACGGGCCGGGTCTGACTTTGCTGTACTTGAGCTTGGCGCCGTCCCTGGAATAATATGCCCTGGTATGCTTGTGCCACTTCTCATCGTCACGCCTGGGGAAATCGGTGCGGGAGTGTGACCCCCGGCTCTCTTTCCTTGCAAGTGCCCCCGCCGCCACGGCCTCGGCCACGTCAAGACTGCCCTCAAGCTCAAGGGCCGACTGCAGCGACAGGTTCCACCTCCTGCCAGCCGTGTGGCGCAGCGAAACGTTCCTGAAGCGCTCCCTGAGTCCTTTTATGACAGCAAGTGCGTCGGTAAGCGCCGGCTTCTCGCGAAATACGCCCACCTTCCCGGCCATGACCTCTGCCATCTCCTTCTTCAAGACGGCGACGTCCTCGCCGTCCTCTCTTGCCAGTAGCTGCTCGATCTTCCCTTCGGTTTTCTTTAGCGCCACTTCGTGTATCTTGCCGGGCTTAGTACCTGCCAGCTTCTTACCCTGAACATACCTGGCGGCATTATCGCCGGCGATCTTGCCGAAAACCAGCGTCTCAAGCAGTGAATTGCCCCCAAGCCGGTTGGCCCCGTGGACGCTGACGCAAGACACCTCACCCGCCGCGTAGAGGCCGCCCACGATTGTCTCACATTCCGTATTACACTCAATCCCGCCCATAGTATAGTGATGCCCCGGCTGGACGGGGATAAGGTCCGTAATAGGGTCTATGCCGCCAAATTCCATACATATCGTCCGGATGCCGTGAAGCCTGGACATTATCTTCTCCCGGCCCAGATGACGGAGGTCCAGGTGTACATAGCCGCCGTCTCCTTTAAATCCCCTGCCCTCCTGCATCTCCCGGGTAATGTTCCTGGACACTATGTCGCGCGGCGCCACCTCCATGGCCTTCTCGGAATCCGGGTAATTGGCCAAAAATCTCTCGCCTTTATTGTTTAACAGGAACCCGCCTTCCCCTCTCGCACCTTCGGTTATCAGTATATTCTTACCCACCAGGGTGGTTGGATGGAACTGTTCGAATTCCATGTCCTTCAGCGGTACACCCGCCCAGTAGGGGACCGCCATGCCTATTCCCGTGTTGATAAGCGCGTTTGTCGTATTGCCATAAATCCTTCCAGAGCCACCAGTTGCAAATATGACAGCACCCGCGGCGAAGGCCTCAAGCCTGCCGCTGCTAAGTTCCATCGCCACTACCCCCTTGCACTCGTCATCCTCCCTCACAAGCGCCAGCACCAGCCACTCAGGATAAAGAACCAGCTCCTTCCGCTCGGCGGCCTGCTTGAACCTGATCACCTGTTCATAGATGGTGTGCAGAAGCGCTTGGCCCGTGGTATCGGCGGCGTAGCATGTCCTGGGAAATCCGGCCCCGCCGAAGGGCCTCTGTGCTATCTTCCCATCGTCCGTACGGCTAAACGGGCATCCCCAGTGCTCAATCTCGTACACGCGCGAGGCGGCGTCACCTGTCATCCGGAGGACCGCGTCCTGGTCGGCAAGGAAGTCACTCCCCCTGACCGTGTCATACGCGTGTTTCTCCCAGCCGTCGTGCCCGCCCCTCGGATGATTGCCGAGCGAGGCGTTAATGCCGCCCTGCGCGGCTACGGAGTGTGACCGCAGCGGGTGTACCTTGGAGAGTATACCCGCCTTAAGGTTCATCTCATTGGCCGCAACGGCTGCCCTCAGCCCCGCAAGCCCGCCTCCAACTATCAATATGTCATGATAAGGCACAAAAACCCCCTTAAAAGAATATCCCTAAGCTGTACACCGCTACCACGGCAAGGATACCCGCCGACAACAGTAGAAGTCTTCCCTGCACCGCAGTGAGGTCAAACAGTTCTATCAGGGTCAACCTCAGCCCGTTTACCAGATGAAGGATAACCGCGAGAAGGAGCGAGTATTCCATAAAATGCCCCACCGGGTTATCGAACTTGCTTACGGCCGCGTTAAACGCCTCCGGTCCCTGGAACGCGGCCCCAAGAGTCCATATGTGTATAAACAAGAAGAGCACCAGCGCAACACCCGTAATCCTGTGCAGGGTGAAGGTGACCACCTCGACACCAAGGTTCAACCTGATTTCGTTTATTATCTGACGGATAGTTTCCATCCTCAGTTCGTTTCCCCTAATAAGGAGCAAAACACACTAGCACGTCAAGACCCGTAACAAACGCATAACAGCCTATAATATAAAGTGTTACCTTAAATATCATTTTCGTGGAGGAAGAGGTATTGAAATCAAGGAAGACCGCCCAAGCCCCGTTGAGCCCGTGATAAAGGAGTGTCGCCAGGAGCGCGATATAGAATGTCATCCAGCATGGAGAGCTAAGACGTGCAGCTACCTGGTCGTAAACCGGGGGACCGGTTCCATTATGGAGCATACAAAAATGGACAATAACCCCCGCACTGAGGAATAGGCCACTTATTCGCTGTAAGAGCCAAGGCCAGAGACTTGAGCCACCGGTCATTTCCTGCTCCTATGCTATGAGCCTGTCAACCTCTGCACACTCGGCCGTCACGCCCTGGGCCGACTTGTGTAATAAACTGCTCTCTTCCGCCGTAAGTTTCAGCTCGATAATACCTTCCACACCCTTTGAACCAAGCTTTGCGGGGACACCGATAAACACGTCTTTCAGCCCATACTCACCCTGACAGAGCACGGTGGAGGGGAGTATCTTCTTCTTGTCATTCAGTATCGCCATTACCATCTCTGTTATGGCGGCGGACGGCGCATAGAACGCGCTACCCGTCTTGAGAAAATTCACTATCTCCGCACCACCCCTGACCGTCCGCTCTACCAACGCGTCAACTCTTTCTTTAGGCAGGAGTTCATTGACAGGCACACCGGCCACAGTCGTATATCTGGCCAGGGGTAAGGGGTCACTGTGTCCGCCCACGATTGTCGCCTGTACGTTTTCAACTGAAACGCCAAGTTCCATGGCCACAAACGTGGCAAATCTGGCCGTGTCAAGCACGCCCGCCATCCCTATTACCCTTTCTTTTGGCAGTCCACTCACCCTGTAAGCGGTGTGCACTATTGCGTCGAGGGGATTGGTTACCAAGAGGAGTATTGTGTCCGGGGACCTCTTTACCAGCTCTTCAACAACGGACTTTACCACCTTTACGTTATTCTCAAGGAGGTCAGACCTGCTCATGCCGGGCCTTCTGGCCTTGCCTGCGGTAATGACGCATATGTCCGAACCCTCTGTCTCATCGTAGCCGTTCGTGCCTGTAACGTTGGCGTTAAACCCGCATATCGGCCCGGACTCAAGGATGTCCAGGGATTTACCCTGAGGCACACCCTCTACTAAATCAACCAGTACTATGTCACCGGCCTCCTTCTCGGCAAGTCTCTGGGCAGCGGTCCCGCCCACGTTTCCCGCCCCGACTATGGTTATCTTTCTTCTCATCGCCGGTTAACCGCTCTTTTGGGCCTGGTAGTTAAGTAATCCGCCCGCAAGCACTATCTGCGCCTCCCTTTCACTAAACCCGTGTTCCACCTTTATCTCTCTATTATCCCTGGTAGCGTTTATAACGGTAATCGGCCTGTTGCCCTCTTTAAGTACCGCCCTTAGATTCTCAAGCCTGAGCCGGTCTCCTTTATCTACAGAATCGTATCCTGATTCGTCGGTAAAGACAAGCGGCAGAATACCGGTATTAATGAGATTATTCCTGTGTATCCTCGCGAAGGATTTTGCAAGGACGGCCTTTATGCCCAGATGCATGGGTGCAAGGGCCGCGTGCTCCCTGCTAGACCCCTGGCCATAATTACTACCGCCAACTATAAACCCGCCCTTCTTTTCCTCGGCCCTTGCGGCAAACTCCTTGTCCAGGTGCATGAACGTGAATCTTGAGATGGCAGGTATGTTCGAACGAAACCTGAGCACCTTGTTCCCGGCAGGCAGGATATGGTCGGTACTTATATTATCCGGCAGTTTCAATAGCACCTCACCCTCGAGTGAATCGGGAAGCGGCTCCTTCTTAGGAAGCGCCTTTATGTTCGGTCCCCTTATTACCTCAACCTCTGACGGGTCCTTTGCGGGCGGTACTATGAATGAATCGTCCACCGGTATCTTGCCGAGCTTATGAATCTTTACGGGTTTCCCCAGTTCTCTCGGGTCTGTTATAACCCCCGTGAGTGCCGTAGCGGCGCACGTCTCAACGCTTGAGAGATATACCTCGGCATCCAGGGAGCCACAGCGGCCCGGGAAATTCCTGTTAAAGCTCCTTACCGATACACAGCCGGAAGGAGGCACCTGTCCCATGCCGATACAAGGTCCGCACGCAGGTTCCAGAATCCTCGCCCCTGCTTCGATCAGGTCTTCCAGCGCACCGTTCCTGCCAATGAGTTCCAGCACCTGCCGCGAGCCGGGGCTTATCGTCAGGCTTACCTCAGGCGGCACCTTCCTCCCCTTCAGGATGGCAGCAACCATCATAAGTTCACTATAAGACGAGTTTGTACAGCTTCCTATGCAGACCTGACGCACCTTTGTACCGGAAACCTCTTTTACGCGGCAGACGTTGTCCGGGCTGCTCGGTCTTGCTATCAAGGGTTCAAGCTCACTGAGGTCCAGCACAATCTCTTTGTCATACCCGGCATCGTCATCGGGGCCTATCTCTACCCAATCCTTTTCCCTCCTCTGATGGCTCAAACACGCTCGGGTAATTTTATCACTGGGGAAAACCGAGGTCGTCGCGCCCAGCTCCGCTCCCATGTTAGTGATGGTAGAACGCTCGGGCGCCTCAAAACACTTTATCCCGGGTCCGCCGTACTCAAAAATCCTTCCGGTCCCACCTTTAACGGTAAGCATCTGCAGGAGTTTCAGTATCACGTCTTTTGCCGCCACCCAGGGGCCCGGCTTGCCGACAAGCCTCACCAGTACCACCTCAGGCATGGTCATAAAAAACGGCGCGCCGGCCATAGCCATCGCAACGTCGAGACCTCCCGCGCCTATCGCAATCATCCCGAGACCGCCGCACGTGGGGGTATGGCTGTCGGAACCTAGCATAAGCTGCCCCGGTACGGCGAAGCGCTCACGGTGTACCTGGTGACAGATGCCGTTTCCGGGCCTGGAATAGTATAGACCATATTTGGCCGCTACAGTCTGGAGGTACAGGTGGTCGTCGGCATTCTCCACGCTCGTCTGCAGCGTGTTGTGGTCCACGTAGCTGATGGACACCGCGGTGCGGACCCGCGGTACGCCCATGGCCTCAAACTGCAGGTAGGCCATGGTACCCGTAGCATCCTGGGTCAGGGTCTGATCTACCGATACCCCTATCTCAGTACCGGCCTTCAGCTCACCGGAGACAAGGTGGGCCTTCAGTATCTTTTCAACCAGGTTCATGCCCATGACGTAGCCTCTGACCGAATAAAAAATCCCACCTGAAGAAGGTGGGATTTTTTTAGAATTACCTCCACTCTAAACCTCTCTGGCTTAGTTATAAACGCTTTACCACAGGTCTCTTACAGCGGCTCTGGCGCTACAGAGGCCTTCTCAAAATTATGGCTCTTGTGAGTACCATGACACTCCTGGCACGCCGGCGCGCGCCCCCTCCTGACGGCCCACTTGGCGATAAACTGGCCATGCAAGGAGTTTGCGGACATATCAAGCGCGGAATGGTCCGGGAATGCGCCTCCGGTGTGGCACTTCTCACAGGCTCCGGCCTTCGACGCCTGCTCTTTGGAGAACACGTGCCCCATGTGACACGAACCGCAGTCCTCGCCGGTCTCGTCCCACGGGCGCACCATGCCGAAGCGGTGACAGTCTTTGCACAGGTACATGCTCAGCAGCTTGGTACTGAGCTCTTCCCCGCCCAAAACGGCGACCACCCTGCCCTGTATGTGCTTCGTGCCTTTAAACTCATTGTATGCCTTCTCATGACACTGTGCACAAGTGGCGCCCGTAACGTGTCCCGACCTCTCCTTGATTACGCTGTGGTCGTTTCCGTGGCACCCGTCACAGGTCACACCTTTTTCGGCGTGCCGGCCATTCGTCCACTCCTTTACGACCTCGGGTGTGGTGTTCTTATGGCAGCCCAGGCACTCAACGTCCTTATACGTACCAATCGGTTCTATCTTGGCCTTGGGGTGAGATTTCTTCATCTCGGTGTACGCCTTGAACAGGTCTCCCGGCATGTGCGGGTGTACCAGGCCTGCATGACACTCTACGCAGAGAATCTGTTTGAGTACGCCTTCGCCTATCTTGCGCGTGCTCTTCAATACGGTGGGTACGTGTGTCTTGTCTTTCGTATACTCCTCGGAATGGCACCTTACGCAGTTACTGTTTATTATCGGTATACTATCTTCGGCAACCTCTATAATCCTGCCGTCGGAGAAGGTTCCTTTCAGGTGTTCAATGGTGTCGTGTGTACCGTCACTAAGCTTTGCATGAAGGAAACCCGCCAGTCCGGCCCCCACGTGACACTCATGGCAGTTGTGCACGTGTTCGTTGTGGTGTTTTGATTCCATAAAGGAGGTGTAATGTATGTCCATCTCATGGCATAACTTGCCGCAGAAGGCAACCGTCTCGGAGTAGTGGTACATCTTCAGGTTGCCTATCATGAATACTGCGAGGAAGATGACAAGGCCGATTCCTACTGTCTTCTTATTTTCCTTTACCCAGTTTACCGCCTTGGTTCTCAAACACCCGCATTCGTCGTCATCATGATCATGACCATGATGGTGGCTGTGACCATGATGGTGTTCCGTATCTTCTTCTGCCATGAGACCCCTCCTGTTTCCCGGTACATATCTATGTTAAACGTTTTGAGTGCAGGATTTTACCACAACCGTACCGCCTGTTCAAGTGTTTTTAGCAGGTTGATTTTTCGTGCCGTTATGGTAACATTAAGATTTTGAACCCGTGACAGTAGAGACGGGCGTATGGTTTTTCTAAGCAGCTGGAGGTCAAAGGAATGAGGCTTTTTTTGTGCTTGCTATTTATCGTAACTATTTGCATGTCAACGTCTTTAGCCTGGTCTGACACGGAGACGTCGAACATAAAAAGATGTCCGCAATGTGGCCAGATATACCAGAAAGACATACAGTTTTGTGGAAAAGACGGTACGGAACTGGAGGTTGTGGAAGGTGAGCTTGTATGCCCCAGATGCAAACAGAAGGGGGCGCCCGACGAGACGTTCTGCCGTAATGACGGTGAACGACTTGAGCCTGTTACAGCAGAGAAACAACAAGAAGCCCCGCGGGAGCTCGGCACGGAAGAGCTTAAGGAACTGCTCAAGGGGCGCATCGAGAGGGCCGACCGGCTGAGGGAAGAGGCGTATTACGAGGACGCACTGGCCGAGTACCTAAAGGTATTGGAATTAGCGCCTTCAGACCCGTCTCTGCACTACAAGCTGGGAGGCATATACTGGCAGCTGGGGGACAAAAAGACGGCCCTGAAGCATCTGGACAAGTCTCTCAAGCTGATACCCTACGAGAATACTGCGGCAAGGGAGCGGATAGAACGCTACGTGGACACTCTGGAGGCGGCTGAGATCGGCCTGAAGCCCAGAGAAAAGGAGGAAAGACGAAGAGAGAAGGAAGGCCGGAGGGCCGAGTTAATGGCCAAGGGCCTGGAAGAAAACAGGGCCAAATGGAGCGAGATGGCCATTATTCCGGCAGGCAGCTTTGTGATGGGAAGCAAATCCAGGGAAGAGATGAGCCAGAACGCGCGTCTGGAGGAGACACCCCAGAGAGAGGTATATCTGGACGCCTTCTACATTGACAAGTATGAGCTTACCAACGCCGAGTACTGGGAGTTCTTGCAGTACATTCGCGACACTGGCGACCATAGCAAGTGCTATCAAGACGAACCGAAGAACAAAAACCACACGCCAGAAAAGTGGTATGAAGACAGGTACTTCGACCACCCTGACTTTCCCGTAGTGAGGGTGGACTGGTATGACGCCTACGCCTACGCCGCGTGGGCAGGGAAGCGCCTGCCCAGCGAGGCGGAATGGGAAAAGGCGGCAAGGGGCACCGACGGCAGGCGGTTTCCCTGGGGAGACGTCTTCAGCGCCTCAAGGGTCAACTGGGGGGCAACGGGCCCTCTAACTGTCGGCAGCTACACCGAAGGCGACAGCGTCTTCGGTTGTCACGATGTGGCAGGCGGCGTAATCGAGTGGTGCAACGATTGGTTCGACCGTTACTACTACAAGAGGGGTCCGGCATCCAACCCTAAAGGGCCGGAAAAATCTACCGGTGTGAGGTCTATGCGGGGAGGCTCCATGTTCGCGAATTCAGCGTATTTACTCAGATGTCCCAAAAGGTCCTTTGGCAGACCGGACGAGAGGAACAAGGCGGTCGGGTTCCGCACGGCTGCGGACACAGAGTAGAACACTCCCAAATCACCTGTAAATATTAACGAAAGCGTGGCATCCCCGGTCCACCCCTTATTATCTCACGTATTCATTTGGGTCGGGGAGCAGTTCCCTTTCCTCAATGACCTTACGCCCAACCCCCGTAGCGTCCTTCATTGAAGCCTTTACCTTTTCGTACTGTACACGGAAGCTTTCGGCCTCCGCCCTCATATCCCACTCTTCGTATATCTTGGCCACGTTATAATAGGCGTCGGCATACAGCCGGTTCAACCGTATGGTCTTTTGATACTCCTTCATGGCTTCTTCCAGGTCGCCTTTCATGTAGAGGAGGGTGGCCAGGTTAAAACGGGCATGGTCGTGGTCCGGGTCGAGTTCCACTGCCTCTCTTGTCTTCTCAAGAGCCTCGACCATCATCCCCTTCTTGGCATATATCACGCCTACCAGATAATGCCCCTCTGCAAGCTTCGGATCGGACTCCAGGGCCTTGTTAAACTGCTCCAGCGACTTGTCAAACATCGCCTGCGCATAGTATAGAAGCCCAAGATTGATCCGGCCCTGAGGATAGTCGGGATTTATTCTCAAGGCCCTTTCGTATGCCGTTATCGCCTCCTCATATCTTTCCTGTTCCTGAAATGCAAGGGCGCGGTTAAAGTGGGCCTTGTCATAATCCGGTTTGAGCTCTATACACCGTTCATAGTAGGGGGCCGCCTTTTCCGGAAGATGCAGATCCTGGTACAACACACCCAGGTTATAGTACGCGCTCGCATTGTACGGGTCCAATTCGAGCACCTTATTATACTCTTCCCTTGCCGGGTCAATATTGTTCCTACGGTGGAAAAACATTCCAAGCTCCAGGTGGGCCTTCGGGTCGTTAGGGTCCCGTTCTATGGCGTTGGTCCATATCTCATATTTGTCCTTGGGCGCACCAATTTCTTTGAATGTATCGGCAAGTTGCTTGTAGGCATCTGTGTATTTCGGGTTTATGGAGACAACCTCCTTGAACGACTCGGTGGCCTCCTCCAGAAGACCCTTTTGTACGTAGGCCCTGCCCAGATGGTAATAGGCATCGGCATAATAACGATTCAAGGCAATGGCCTCTTTGTAAAGGCCGATGGCCTCATCTGATCTGCCCTTTTCCGCCAGAGCTATCCCAAGATAGACCTTTGCCTCTACGTTGTTCGGGTCGGAATTAACGGCCTCTCTCATGGCCGCGATGAAGTCGTCGGGTTGTGAGGGCTTTATCTTTACGGCCTCCTTAAACTCAGCGATAACCCCACCCGTATCCCTCTTCTGGCTGTACGCCAGTCCCAGTGAGGTATGCGCCTCCGGGTGTTTCGGGGAAATTTCCAGCGCCTTCTTATATTCTGCAATGGCCTGGTCAACAAGACCTTTTTCCTGATAAATAAGACCAAGATAATAGTGGGCGCCCGCGTACTGCGGTTTTATCGAGAGTGTCTTCTTGTACTGCTCGGCAGCCTCATCATTTTTGCCCATTTTGGCCAGTGACTTCCCAAACCACAGCCGTGCCTCCGCATCATCAGGAAATGCGTCCAGCACAGACCTGAGTTCTTTGGTACTCTCATTCACCATACCCTTGTCCGCATATATGAAGCCAAGTGTCCTGCGGGGCTCTATCAAACCGGGTTTTATTTTTAGCGATTTCTCGCAGTTGTCTATAGCCTCGTCAAGGTCGCCGTTCCTGTAATTGGCAAGACCCATAGCCATATACACCTCGGCGTACTGCGGGTCCTTCTTAATGGCCCTTTTGCATTGCACTATCGCCTGCTCGTATTTCCCCTGCATATTAAGTATTACCGCCAGCTTGTAATAGGCCTCCACCATGGCGGGGTTCGCCCTGACCACCTGGCGGTATTCATATTCCGCCTTCTTCATGTCTCCCAGCTCAAAATACGCGTCTGCGCACTTTAAATGGGCCTTGACGTAGCTTGGATAGAATTTCAGCGCCAGCTTATACTCTTCAACGGCCTCCTTGTACTGCCCCTTGTCCGCATAGATGAGTCCGAGCTCCAAAAAGGCCTCCGGGTCAAACGGATTCTTTTCCAGCCACTCCTTGTACTCGCTTATGGCCCTGTCATACTCGCCCTTCTTATAAAAATCTCTTGCAAGGTCTTTGTGCAGCGCCTGGCCCTCTTCCGCAACAACGACGCCCACTGACATTTGACCCGTCACCAGGAACATACTCAAAGCAAGCGTAAGCAGTATTCTCATCATCTTAAAACCCCGTTCTATAAAAAAAGAGCTGCACAGAGGAAATAAGTGTCTGTGCAGCTCTTGATTAACTAACAAAACATCTCATACAAACCTGACAAAAGCTACCTGATAACATCGAAACGGCACGAATACCAACGCTACTTCTCGTGTTTCTTCTCGTGTTCGTGTCCGCCCTCATGATGGACTGAGTGCCTTCCAGCCTTCATACCCAGTGCCTTGAGCGTTCTCTCGATGTACTCCACCTCTGCTGCCGGCGCGTGGTGCGTATCCAGCCAGCCCGGATCGGGACAGAGGTCAAAGATAGTCTTGCCGGGATATTCCCTGACAATCTTCCAGCCTGTGAGCTGGTCTAACCACTCACCGTGTCTCCAGAAGTCTTCTGGGACCCAGGTGATGCCGACCTTCTTCTCAAGGGCCGCAAGTCTTCTGGCCCTGGATGCCTGGGTCTTAACGTCCACCAGCCAGCGGTCCATACCAAACGAACCGTCGCAGTATGTGGCGTCGTTCCAGCTGCCGTGGGCCATACCCTTGAAGATGTAGGTCTGCCAGTAGCCAACGCTCTCGAAGCACAGACGCTCGACGTTAGAGCAGTTGGACATCCTGAACTCACCGGACTGACCCGTGTCACCACCGAACTCGTTGCCGTGATAAGCACCGATCTTAAGACTCCAGATGTGCTGACCGGCCCAGTCTGGCGCAAGGTCCTTAGGCATGGGGTCGAGTACGCCGTCCCTGTAGAGATCTTCTGCAACCTTGAAGGTCTCACGATACTTAAGAGAGGCGTCCTTCACGGCCTCATCCATCGCCTGAAGGATTTCTCTTGCAAACCTTGGTGAATGACAGTCGTCACAGACAGATACCCATGTATCCCTCTTTTCCTTCCAGAGGGGAGCACCGCGGTCACACATGGACATACCCATACTTGTGTAGACCGTGGACAACTTCTGTACGTTGTGGTGGCCGCCACGCATGTGACAGTAGGCACATGTGGGGCCGGTGTAGGTCGCCTCAGACAGCTTCTGGTCCCAGTCAAAGAGCGTCGGGTCCCATTTGCCGGTCTGATAAACTACACCATGAATGGAAATATCATAAGCTTCCCAGTCGCGGTGGTCTTTACCCCAATGGCAGGTCTTGCACTGCTCAGACTTCCTTGCCGTCCTGGGGTCGAACCTATGCCTCGCGTGACAGGTTGAGCACCTCTCCTCTGCACTAGTGTGGCAAAACACGCAACCGGCGGTGTCTCCCGGAGGTCTCTCGATGGACCATGCACACTCTACCTGAGCGAAGCTCGCGCAGGAACCGTGAGAACCAATACCACCTTCCATCTGCTGGGTGTACTGCGTGCCATGACAGTCCTCTGTACCACAGGTCTTTGAGCTGGGCATATGCAGTTTCTGGTGGTCAGAGTTGTGACAGGTAGGACATCCTACCGGCGCAGGCTCTACTGTAGCGTGCCTGCTCAACTTCCAATCCCTTACGATACCGGGGGTCAAAACCTCGTGACATCCCACACACTGCTCGTTGCGGAACACGCCCTTTATAGGGTTCTCTGGGCGGAGGTCGTCCCTGTTGTACATACCATCGGGGATGTAGTAGCGATAGGCAGGTAATGTCCTGTAGAATTTACTGTACTTACCGGGCCAAGGCGGCCCGCCTTTTGGCGCGCCCATGTACTTCGCGGCAAGACCCGAGAAGAATATCTTACCGGAGTTATCCGGCTCTCCCGGCATACCGTAGACCTCATGGGGCACCCAGTGGGTAATAATCTCTACTGCGTACGCGTCGTTATCAGACCCACTGAAGGAACCTACGAAACACATCCCGACTACTAGGGCCAGGATTAACAGGGCCTTTGTACAAAGCCCTTGTCCTTTAGATAGGATATTCATCAATTTTTTGTATCCTCCTCCTTTCCCCAAAAGCCTCACACCTCCTTTCGATACACTACTTATATGACAAATCTTATATGGATTTTTGCGGCAGATAAGAGGGCATATTATAGATACGTTATCGTAAATGTCAAATAAAAAACCTTTCGGGACCTTCTCCAGTAAAGAAAAATCTGCTGCCCGGCTCTGCTTCCAGCCCCAAAGACCCTGCCGGAAAGCAGACCGGAGCAGATAAAAGAGACGATGCTTCGCCCTCAGACATATAATACGCCACTTCCACAGCACTTACAAAAACCAGGAAACATTAAACGTTTTTAGCCTGATAAAACATCCAATGTTTCACACTAAATAATTTTTTTATAAAGACCGCCTTTTACTCTAAGGGAGGTGCCGTTTGATGTCTACAGAGACTGGACGGCGGGTTCTATTGCGCAGACATAGAGACCTTCTCAGGTGTGCCACTGTGTCCTACACGAGGGAATCGCTTATCTTGTTCGCAATCGTCTTCCCGAAGGCCCTTGCCCTTTCAAGCACGTCTACTTTGGGGGGTCCCTGTATCTCCAGTGTCTCTATCACGTCGAAGCCTGTCGGTACAAGTCTTGTCTTTATCTCCTTGGCTGCGCCGGCACCCCAACCGTAAGAGCCGAATGTGGCCAGCATCTTGCCCCTGGGCCTGATGCTCCTTATGACCTCCACCGGGGTGGCAAGCTTTGGATGCATACCACCATAAAATGCAGGCGAGCCGAAGACAATCGCGCTGCAGTCAACGAGGTCTGAGACTATGTTTGAGGCGTCAGCCTCGACCATGTTAAAGGCTGCAACCTCAATCCCCTCCTCTTTCAACGCGTCAATTACCGTTTGCGCCAGGGTGGCCGTACTGCCGTACATAGACACGTAAATAACGACCGCCTTTGCCTTTAGCGGACCCCTGGTCCATTCTTCATGGGCGTCAAGTATGGGTTGGGGATTACGATACACGGGCCCATGGCTCGGAGCTACTATTTTTATATCCAGTTCCTTAAGTTTATCCAGGGCCTTCATGACGGGCTTTATAAATACCATCATTATCTCGCCATAGTATCTCTTTGCCTCGCTCAGCACTATCTCACCAATCTCGTCCTCGTAGATCGAATCCGCAGCCACGTGTGCACCAAGGAAATCGCAGGTGAAGACGGCCTTGTCCTCTTCGCAGTAGGTGAACATTGTCTCAGGCCAGTGAAGCCAGGGTGCATCGATAAACCTCAGGGTCTTGCCCCCGAGGTCTATTCTCGTTTCTTCTCCAACGGCCTCCATCCTGTTTTCCGGGACGTCGTAGTACAGTTTCGCGGCGCTCAGGCCCTTTTTCGAGGCAAGGAGAGTGGCTCCCCCGGCCAATGATAAGACGCCGGGTATTACCCCCCCGTGGTCCGGCTCTGCGTGGTTCATTACCACGTAGTCTATAGCTTCCGGTTTTACTATCTCACTTATCTTTTTCAACAATAAGTCACCGAAGCCCACGCTCACGGTGTCAACCAGCGCCACCTTCTCCCTGCCGACTATAAGGTAGGCATTGTAGGTAGTCCCGTAACGGAGTTTCATGAAGCTGTCAAAGAGCGTGCGTTTACGGTCAAGCACACCGACCCAGAATATCCCGGGCGCTATCTCTACAGGCACCGACGATATGTCTGTTTTACCCATCGACACCCCTTCCTCACACTGCGTTAAAGCGCACGATACGGGTTGCGAACCACCTCTGGCCTTATTCTACACCATCTAGCAGCCTGATGTCTCCAGCTTGCCCTTGGCACCCGCAGCAAGCCTGTCTGCGAGCTGACCAACGGCGTTCACCATCTCAGAGGGGGATTTATCCATATTGCGTTCCAACTCTTTTATCAAGGCGCTGCCCACAATCACACCGTCAGCCACCTTGCCTGCCGCCCTGGCATGTTCGGGCGTAGAGATACCGAAGCCAAGCGCAACGGGTTTATCCGTCATACCCCTCAGCTTCTCTATGTTTTCCGCCATATCTTTCGCCAGGCTGTCCCTTATCCCTGTTATCCCCACAACAGAGATGTAGTACAGAAAGCCCTGGGTGCATTTCACAATCCTGGTCATGCGGTCAAGGTTGGTTGTCGGGGCGACGAAACAGATTATACGAAAGTTTTTTTTCTCCGCATCACGAATAATGGCATCCGCTTCCTCTACAGGCAGGTCCGGTATAGTGGCGCCGTCAAAACCCGCATCTATTGCGCTGTCTACAAACTTCTCGGCACCTGTTTTAAAAATAATGCTGTAGGAGACCATAGACACAATGGGCATGTCCGTTTGTCTTCTCAGGTCCTTCACGAGGCGGAATACGTCGGCCACCTTCAGTCCCCTGGTAAGCGCCCTGTAGTAGGAGGCCTGAATGACGGGGCCGTCTGCGATGGGGTCGGAAAAGGGGATGCCCAGCTCTATGATGTCGGCACCACTCTTTTCGAGCCTCAGGATAAGTTCTCTTGTGACCTCAAGGCTGGGGTCACCGGCCGTTATGAACGGGATAAAGGCGGGTTCCTTCTTGCTCTTTAACAGCTTAAACCGCTGGTCAATCCTGTTATCCATGAAACGGTAGGCTAGATCTTCAAGCCCAGCTTTGCCGCCACCTCAAAGGAGTCCTTATCGCCACTTCCTGAGAGACAGATTAGGATGATACTTTCCTTCCCGAAAGATGACGCGTTCTTGAAGGCATAAGCAAGGGCGTGGCTGGCTTCAAGGGCGGGAATTATGCCCTCTGACCTGGCGCATATTTCAAACGCCTCCAGGGCCTCGGCATCCGTAACAGACGCGTATTCCACCCTGCCTATATCCTTGAGGTAACTATGTTCAGGGCCTACGCCAGGATAGTCCAGCCCCGCGGAGATAGAGTGAACCGCCTGGGTCTGGCCGTCTTCATCCTGCAGCACATAGCTCATACTGCCGTGTAATACCCCGACCTCGCCATGAGAGAGCGTCGCCGCGTGTTCACCGACGCGCAGGCTGAGACCGCCGGCCTCGACCCCTATCATCCTTACGCCTTCATCCCCAATAAACGGATGAAATAGCCCGATAGAATTACTGCCGCCGCCTACACAGGCGATTAAACAGTCAGGAAGCCGATTCTCCTTTTTCAAAATCTGCCCCTTTGCTTCCCTCCCGATTATAGTCTGGAAATCTCTCACCATTGTGGGATACGGGTGCGGACCTACCACGGAGCCAATTATGTAGTGGGTAACCCTTACCGAGGCCATCCAATCCCTCAAGGCCTCATTTGTGGCGTCTTTCAGCGTCCTGGAGCCCGTCTTAACAGGAATCACCTTTGTGCCAAGGAGTTTCATGCGGAAGACGTTCAGGGACTGACGCCGCATGTCTTCCTCACCCATATAGACATCACACTCCATACCAAACATGGCGGCCGCCGTGGCCGTGGCCACGCCATGCTGTCCGGCGCCGGTCTCGGCGATTATCCGCTTCTTACCCATCCTCTTGGCCAGCAGCGCCTGGCCCAACGTATTATTTATCTTATGGGCGCCTGTGTGGTTCAGGTCTTCCCTCTTTAAATACACCTTCACACCGCCCATACGCTTACCAAGCCTCTCGGCAAGATATAAGGGCGAGGGCCTCCCCACGTATTCCGTCAAATAGTAATCCAGCTCCCTCTGGAATTCCTTATCGTCTTTGGTGCTGTTGTATTCCCGCTCAAGCTGCTCAAGCGCGGGTATCAGCGTCTCTGGGACGTACCGCCCCCCAAACCTTCCGAAACGTCCCTTCTCGGCTCGGGGCTTCTCTACGGTCATGGGCCTTGAGACACCTGTACCCATAGTATCAAACACCTCCTTAAAAACCGCATTATACAAAAAAAACAGGAGGGTAGCAAAGAAACTCTGCTACCCTCCTGATTTTAAGCAAACAAGCTAAAAAGTACTACTATTCGCCGCCTGTCAGACCCGAATCGGCGTTGTTACGATGCGGGATATCCGTCCTCTGGAACCAGGCAAGGTCCACGTCGCCTTCTTTCCTCTTCCAACCGGAAAGCTTGTCGGTGTACTCGCCATGCTTCCAGAACCCTTGCGGCGTAAACTCGATACCGGCCTTTTCCTCAAGCGCCTTAAACCTCTTCAGCCGGCTGGCCTCTGCCTTTATCTGGATCAGCATACGGTCCTGCTCAAAGGCGCCGCCGGTTCCGTACGTGGCGTTATAAATCGCCATATGAGCAAGGGCCTTATACACGTTGTCCGTTAGGTAGCAGATCATCTCAAGTCCCATCCTCTCAATTTCTGAGACGTTGTAGAACCTTGGAGTTCCGGTGGGTAACAGACTGAAGGTATAATGGCCGTACCAGTCCGGTGCAAGGTCTGTCGGCATCGGGTCAAGCTCCCCAGCAAGAAAGCAGCCGACAATGATGTTGGCGGCTTCACGCCACTTGGTAAAGCTCAGCCTTACGCCGTAGTCCATCGACCTGAGCTGGTCTCTTGCAAAGTTTGGAGAATGGCAGTCCATACACTTCTTGATCCATGCCTCTCTCTTTGATGCCCACTTCGGCGCGCCACGGTCAACTTCAAACATACCCATGTCGCTGTAGATCGTTCCAAACCTCTGGACGTCGTGGTCGCCCTCCTGCATGTGGCAGTAGGCGCATGTGGGTACCCTGTGGTTGCCCTTCTTAAGAGGCTTCGTCCAGTCCGCCTGGGCCTTCTCTTCGGAATAAAGTACACCGTGCATAGAGGTGGTGTACATCTCCCACTCTCTGTGATCTACACCGAGGTGACAATACCTGCACGCGTCTGCCTTTCTGGACTCTGCGGAATTAAATCTGTGCCTGGTGTGACAGCCGTCGCACCTGTTCTCTATGATGCCGTGACATGCCTGACAGCCGTTTACTTCTTCTGGCGGTTTCCCAAGGTGCCATGAGAACTCAAGCACGTTAACCGTCCATGCGTGGGTGTGTGAACCCAGTCCACCCGCGCGGTGTCCTGCCGTCTGCTCGGGATGACACTTCTGACAGGTCTGCCAGGTAGGCATCTGAAGTTTCTGATGGTCGTTTCCGTGACACTTGTCGCAGGCGACAACGCTTATTTCTTCACCAATCTTCTCTGCTATGGCATCAGCCTTCTTGGCCATCGCGCCGGGGTCACCCAGGTAGAATTTCTTGGCGGTCTCCGCGTCCGGTCTCGGATTGGCGTGCCCGCTCGACCTCCAGTCATTCACAATGGTCGGGGTCTGAACGGAATGACAGAGTATACACTCTTGCGCTTTAAATACACCTTCCACGCTGTTCTTGTTAACCCAATACTCCTGTGGTCTATACCAGCGCACTACAGGCAGGAACTTAAGGAATGACTTGTAGGGCCCCATGCCGTCCACATACGGCGGCTCAACATACTCTGACGTAAGACCAAATACGTAGAGCTCGCCGGTATCACACTTACCGACAGGCTGACCATAAATCGATGATGCGACCTCCTGAAACGTAGGGTCTGGATTGCCCAGCGACACGCTTGGGTTACCCACCAGGAAAAGCCCCAACACCGCTAAAATGGTGCAACATGCCCAGGCTCTCTCAAGAATCTTCATACCCGACTTGTCTCCTTTCTGTCACTTTGCCATATCACGAATAACTGCAGGATATAAGATCATCGCAACGCGACTGATGTTTTAGGAAAAATCTTGCGGTGAGAATTTAACTGCTGAAACTCCCTCCTCTTCCCCTTTACCCTCCAATTCTTTACGAAACGAAAATGTCGCTGAATTATACTAAGAAACCATACACTGTCAAGACATTTTTACAAAACCACTTGTGTGGCATACATATAGGTACTATACGACAGAGGCCTGCCGGCTTTTATCCAAGTAACTAAGCTCACACGGATTGAGGCCTTGCGGACAAAAATAAACACGTTTGTTCACAATTTTTCGACGGTTTAGGAGCGTCTTCAGAGGTCACGGCTCTCAAAACCAACCACATTCAATGCGTTTTGCCCTGGCTAAGACGTGGGCACAACGCACAATACGAAGGCACGGGGAGGCCAGGGCCAGACCTTCTTTTTTAGAAGGGGCCTAGTCGGGACGCTCGGTCAATCTTGCGCCACGGTCATTAAGATACCTCTTCTGTGCGGGGGTAAGACCTTTGGCGCCGCGCATGTCCGCATTGACAACGTCGGCATGCTGCAGATTGACACCGCGCAGGTTTGTCCCGCGCAGGTCGACTGTGCGCATTTTGGCCCGGGTCAGAATGGCATTTGAAAGGTCTGCGTCCCTCAGTGTAGCAGAGTTCAGGTCCACGCCTGCCAGATTGACACCCGAGAGATCAACCCCCCTCAGGTCGGCGCCGCGCAGTTTCACCCCGCTCATATCCGCCCCGCCAAACTCAGTGTCGCGTATGTACGTACCGCTCAAATCGGCACCCCGCAGGTCAGCATACCCCATCTGGACGTCCACCATCCTGACATCCCTAAGGCTCGCGGCATTCAGGTCCGCACGCCTCAGGTTCGCGCCTGTCAGTTCGGCGCCACTCAGGTCGGCACCTCTCAAATTCGAACCCGCCAGAATGCTTTTCGTCAACCTGGCACCCTTCAGATTTGCACCCCTCAACATGGCGGCACTCAGGTTGGCCCCGCGCAGGTCTGCACCTTCAAGCACGGCCCCGGTCAGGTCGGCACCTACCAGGTAGCTACGATACAGGCTTGCGCGCCGGAGGTCACAGCCAGGACACTTCTTTGTCTCCAGCAGGCGCCTTTCATTCTCCGCAACGGTGGCACCATACACCGGGTGCGCCAGCCCTCCCGGCATCCTCACCGGCACGCCGCCTGAAAAAAGGAGCACACTCGTGAGGATAACCGCCGCGCTTAACGCGTACTTGCATATGCCGCCCATTACCAGCACCCCGCTTTCGCCTTACATCAAGAGCTAAAGGGACACTTTCAGGAGCAAACATCTAACCCGGGAATGTCTAATGGAAACATCCTGCCGCCTGCCACAACAAAAAGAGGCTGCCAGGGCGGTTTGAACCCTGCCAGCCTCTTTCGAAAACCAACAACTGAGCCTCAACTACTAGCCACGGTATCCGGGATAGAAGTCGGGGCCTGGGATGTTATCCCACTGTGCACCTATGTCCGCCCACTCAACGAACAGATACCTCTCATCGTTGCTGAGGAACTTGTTGTGCAGGACTCTCCCCTCCCTTGGGAACGGGTTGGCCCTGGGCGCGAAGTCGCTCAACTCATCTTCATAAAGCCTCCAGAGGAGAAGGCTGTTCCTGGCGCCGGCCGGATGCACGTACTTCCCGCCCAGCACGGGGTCTTTGCCTGGCTGCGGCGTCAGCAGGTTGTTGTAGGCCTTGCTGAACGCGGCCACGCCATTGACCTCTATGGGCGCCCCGCCACCGCTCAAGTCAAGCGGGATAGTCCCGTTGTGGCAGTTGGCGCACCTTGAGTCTATAATCGGCTGAATGTCCCTTCTGAAGTCAACCGTTCTCCACTTCTCCCTGGTCAAGCCTTCCACGGGCTGAGACGTTGTACCAGAAGGACCGCCATAGTATACGTCAGCAGGTACCACTACGTCGTTACCGTGCTTTACGCCGGCGTAGTTGCCGTTCCTGTCAAGCCTTATACCGGCAAACAGGAATGGTGAATCATAGTGGCTCCTGTCATCATACCACCAGTTGTAAAGGGCTTTGCAGTGCTCGTTCTTGAACGCCCTTCCCCTGTAAGAACCGTCATGGCAGCCGCTGCAAATCCTGCCGCCGTACGGTCTCAGGTAGCCCCACCACATCGCGGTACAGAGGGCCATACCTCTCTCATCCAGGGTCTGAAAAGAGGCCGGGGCGTCAGCCGGTGCAGACGTAACAACTGAACCGTCATCAAGCACGTGCTGATAACCCCATATTGTAAACTGAGCGAAAGACGTACCGCTGTTGCTGCTGGTACGGTTTCCGCCGATTAGATGGCTTCCGGCGCCGACAGTAAACCTCTTTGCGTCGGGCTCCTTGCACTGGTAACCTCCCAACACCCTGATGGCCTTTACGTCGCCCTGCTTCAGCGGCTTTGCAATCTGCCATGGGTAAGGACCAACGGTGATACCACCAATGGTTGTGCTTCCCGGAGGAGGCGTATAGGTGGTGTCGAAGCAGATACCTGTTCCCCAGGATGAGGGATAACCCTCGATCTTCACCTGGTCGAACGGCTGGTAGGTTACGACGGTCACGCCGAAGTTCTTACCAGCGGTAAACGTGTTGATCCAGCGTGGTTTGTACTTTTTGTACACAGGGGTCGGCTGGTGGTCGTTCCACTCCGGATCGTCGTGAATCAACTCACCAACGGCACCCTTGGAGAAATCAAACCAGTATATACCAAAGTCTTCTCTCTCTGCGTAAGAGACCGCCATCCTGCCGTCAGGCACCGAGCTGGCATCCCTGTACTGACCTCTGCCGTCCGTAAGCTGACGGTAGTTGCTCTGGAACGGGGCAGTATACTTCACGCAGGCCAGTTGTCCTACACCGTAGTTCTGGTACGGGCCTTCAGTAAAGACGAGCATATTATCCGGATGCTCGTTACACTGCACCCTGGAGTGACTAATCTCGCCCTCGCCTTCGCAGTTACCGTAGAACGACTGAGGATAAGAACCATCCCAGTTGTCGGTAAAGATGGCAATCCTGCCCTTACCATACATCCTGTTACCTAACGCCTGTGTACTTGAGAAACCTACTCTTCCGTCCCTGGTCAGCCATGGGTCGAAATCGGAACTCATATTGTAGGTTATCTTGTCCACGACGGTATTTAGCTTCGGGAAATCGATACCACTCATCTTTGCACCGGTGATACGCTCCATCATCTTTCCACCGATGGGGTCAATCCTCCACAGCTGGTAGCTGAACTCGTTATAGTACTCATCCCTCACACCAGCAGGAGAGTAGGCAAAGATGATAAAACCTGTCTTTTCGACCTTGCCGCGGATCTCCCAGTCACCCTCGAAATACCTGTCACGCCATACTATGTTACCTTCACCGGGCAGTATCGCGCCGGCCGGGTAATATATGGGGCTTCTGCAGTTTCCAGGAAGGTCTGTTAACTGACGGACATTAGAACCATCAACCCCCATTTCCCATATCTGTGTACAGCCGCTGCCTTTGGTACCGGCAAAAACAAACCTCTTGCCGTCCCAATCGGTGCAGGGGTCAAATGCGGTGGAAAAGCCGGACGTAAGTACTTTAACCTGCTTGCCACCGAGGTCTGTCGATACTATACGGCTACCCTCTGGGAGGTAATTCGGGTACTGATGATAAGGGTCGCCAGCGGCTGTCTTCTTAGACTGAGTGAACAGGATCGTACTGACGTCTCCCTGCCACTCCTTGGAAATCCCCCAATAATCAGTGTACAATGCCTTCCCCGGTTTCGGGCCACCTATGTTCACGTTAGCTGCCGATGCGCTTCCGCAAACGCCAGCTACCGTCAACAGCCCAACCGCCAGAATGGCAGTGGTCTTCAGTAACCATCGCTTCATAACTAGTTTTGTCCTCCTTTCAGTAACGCCCAGGCACACAAAATGTCAGAGATGGCGACTCTGGCTACCGGCCTTGAACCTTTCTGCCCGCGAGTTTCTCCGCACATCACTTCCGCAGGCATGACAGGCCCCGGCGAACTTCGTGATAGCAACCGGCACCTCTGCAACTATCGCCTCTAGCGTCCCAGCAAAACCCTCCTAAATGCACAGCTCAACTCTTGTCAGGAGAGCCGCCAAGCCGGTCCAGGAGTAACGACCAAGCCCGGTCCTACTCTCTCTGCTAATACCTTTACAGTGCCTTCATGAACTCTACAAGGTCCTGGAGTTCGTTCTGGCTCAGCTGTGAGGTAACACCATGCTTGTCAACTTCTGTAATGGAGTTATCTATGGAGCTCATCAGGTCCGTCGCGCTGCCGTCATGGAAATACGGCGCCGAGGCGTAGATATCCCTCAGCGTAGGAGTGTCAAACTCCTTCACAAGGTCCAGACCTATGATCGGTACGTTATACTCCTCACCATACGGGTCCACACCGGCGTCAAGGGCCTTCTTGTTGAACACGGCCCCGGGGGTAGACCTGAAACCATGTTTGCCTATCCTGCCGGTACCCTCGTCGTGGGTCTGACCATCTCCGAACATACCCCTCTTGTCCATCGGGTCGCCGGGGTGACAGTTC
>JAMXCW010000013.1:0-153 GCA_024451685.1 Candidatus Bathyanammoxibius amoris
GCATGATTTTATCTTCTTCACTTACTTCACGGCTATTCTCAAAATCCTTCACGAGGTCTTGCCTGAACAGCTGTTGCATGATTTTATCTTCTTCACTTACTTCACGGCTATTCTCAAAATCCTTCACGAGGTCTTGCCTGAACAGCTGTTGCG